>JAFDAT010000234.1 GCA_019313725.1 Deltaproteobacteria bacterium | reverse complement strand
ATTTAAACGGCAACGAGGCCCAAGGGTATTGGTGGCTTGCCTTTGATTGGCATAATTACCGCCTGGCAGGAAGTGCCGGCAATGTTCCGAAGTCGACCTATTTTCCTTTAAGAGCTGGATGCCATCGTGCAAATGGCCCCACGGAGGACGTGAACGATGAAGAGCCCTGTTTGTTAGATCCAACCAGGTTGAGCGATCCAGCACTCTTAAGTTTTGATGATGAAGGAAAAATTTGTCCAGTTGATCCGGACGGACCTTGGAATAAGGAAAGGGCAGAAATCACCATCAAGGTTTTGAATCTTAATTACGGGGATCTCGTGAGTGCCCGCAAAGCCCTATGGGAACAGTGTAATAGAAAGATTAACCGTGCCTTGAATTTGATGAAGGAGCTCCAGGAAATGCGGAGCGCAACAAAACAGGCCCAGGTGGAAGAAATTCTTATCGGCTTGCGGAATATGGTATCACAAAAAGAGCCGTTTTCCTCTGTCGCTGTAACCTGTGTTCAAAGCCAGGGAATCTCATGGTTAAGTAACGCAATAATTGGGTAAAGTTTATGAGCGAAAGCCCTCCCTTCTCAATACGCATCTTCGTAGCCAACGGCGATCCTGATGGATTGCGCATTATTGAACGGTCAAACTGGAATGGTAGAGCCTTGGTGTTTCCGCGTCCCTTGCTGCCGGAAAACGATTGTGCGAAGAGAGTTCGTCATGAATAAGGGTGACAATACAGACCCTTTTAGCGGATAAAAGGAGTCCGGCATGAGTAAGGACGAAAAAAAACTACAGATCCGGAACAGCACGGCGGAGTTTCTTATCTTCACCGGCCAAGCCGGGGAAAAAAGCATCGAGGCGCGCTATGAGGACGAGACCATCTGGCTGACCCAGAAGCTGATGGCGACCTTATTTGAGGTAACTGTGCCGACGATCAACGAGCACCTGAAAAATATATTTACCAGCGGCGAACTCGATCAGGATTCAGCTATTAGGAAATTCCGAATAACTGCTGCGGACGGTAAAAAATACAGCACCAAACTCTACAACCTCGACGCCATCATTTCGGTGGGCTACCGGATAAATTCAATACGGGCAACCCAGTTCCGGCAGTGGGCCACCCATGTTCTGCGGGAATTCGCGATCAAGGGTTTCGTGTTGGACAAAAAACGCCTGGAGAATGGGACTTTTCTTGGGGAAGACTACTTTGAGAGATTACTGGAAGAGATCCGTGAGATCCGGCTTAGCGAGCGGCGATTTTACCAGAAGATTACCGATATCTATACCACCAGTATGGATTACAACAAGGACGCTCCGACCACCCGCGATTTTTTCGCCAAGGTGCAGAACAAACTGCATTTCGCCATCCACGGCCACACCGCCGCCGAGCTCATCATGAAGCGAGCAGACAGCCAAAAAGACCACCTGGGTTTGACCTCGTGGGCAAACAGCCCCGATGGAAAAATTCTCAAATCCGATGTGTCGGTGGCCAAAAACTATCTTGCCCAGGATGAACTCGAATCGTTGGCGCGAATCGTCAATGCCTATCTGGACCTGGCCGAGGATCGCGCCCGAAGAAAAATTCCCATGACCATGGAAGATTGGGCAAGACGACTGGACCTTTTCCTGGAATTCAGTGAGCGGGAAATTCTGCAGGATAAGGGGAAAATCACAACCGAGATTGCTAAGGTACATGCCGAAAGTGAGTTCGAGAAATACCGCATCGTGCAGGACCGTCTGTTTGAGAGCGATTTCGACCGAATCATCAATCAGATCGAGGACGAAAAATGAGCAGGATTTATAGATTATGAATGAAATACATCCATTTTCAATACGCATCTTCGTGGCCAATGGCGATCCTGATGGATTGCGCATTGTGGATGGAAGCCACGGAGGGCTATTCTATCAAAACTTTTGCGGACTTGTTGCGCCATGTCTGCCGAAGCGCAGGAATAAAGGGCGATGAAAAGTTGGATCTTCTGTGGAGTCAAGTAATCAGCCCCCACCACGAAAATTTTGAATATATAGAGTTCCGTGACGATGCGGAGATGTTCGCTGATGCGATGACGATGCTGGCTGGTTGGTGGATGCGGCTTAGTGGTAATGCAGAATTAGCTGAGCAACTTGAAAAACTTTCGGACGAATCTGGTCGAGTGCCGATGAAGGAACTTCATGACTGGCTTTCGGATCGCATGGAAGATAATTTCATCAATACCTGTAAAGATTTAATGGCAGACTTCGTATATTCCCAGCACCTCAGGATAGGGATGTCGCGTCTGGGTGAGGATGGAACCCGGTTGAGGTTTTCATTGGGAGACCATGGAATCAGCCCAACTGCTAATCTTGGAAATTTCGCTAAAGCTGAACCTCCTTTCATGGCGGACCGTTTGCTCTCCTTGGTCAATCTAATGGAGGACTTAGACTCTGTGATCCGAAATGGAGACCAAAATTCGGCCCTGTAACCGTGGGATCGGGGGTCGGATCGAGGCAACGTATTAAACAAATGGTATATGCATAGGGGGCGTTGGTGCAGGGGAGGCTGTAACGAGAACGGGGCGTCCTTAAGTTTTACGGTTCCAATGAATAAGGCCCAAAAATGCCGATTCAGCGAACTATGTCCCCTTGAGGTATTTTTTGGAAATCACAGCCCCACCCAAACCTTCGATAAGAGAATAATATGCTCTGAAGTCCTTGGGAATTGGTACGTCGCTGCATGTCAAAGGTTGACTTGGATTAAGTTAGGGCCCGTTTCCGCCAAGGCCCTTGTCAATGCCTCGGCAAGTTCCTCGGCCGTATTTACGGCACAGGCGGGAACACCAAACCCCTGGCTTATTTTTACCCAGTCGGTTAGGGGGTGGCCCAGATCCATCAAAGAGCGTGCCTGCTTCCCGGGCAACCGTGATTCAGCCCGGTTGAATTCCGCTTCGAGGATTTTATAGGATCGGTTGGCACATATCAAGGTGGTGATATCGAGCCCCTCCCGGGCCTGGGTCCACAAGGATTGAATCGTATACATGGCGCTGCCGTCCGCCTGAAAATCGATGACCGGTCTGTCCGTGCAGGCAAGGGCTGCCCCGATGGAACAGGACATTCCCATGCCGATGGCTCCCCCGGTAAGCGCAAGCAGGCTGAATCGGGGAGCGGTGGCCGTGTACTTGTAGTACCCGACAGCCGATGTGATGGATTCGTCCACGATGATGGCATTTTCCGGCTGCAGGGCCGCCAGCACAAGACTCGCTTTTTTAGCATCCAGTGTTCCCTGGGGAAGAACCGGCGTCCCGGCATTGTCAGCCTGCCCGCCTCGATGCGGCGGGGCCTTCACCGCTTCGGCCAGGTGTTCCAATGCAAGGGCGGCATTACCCATACTTTCGGACAGGGTGAAAATCTGCTGCGTGTCATTGGTCAGCTGGCTGGTGCCGCCCCTGTAACCGAAAAAGGCCACGGGTTTTTTTGCGCCGGCCAGGATGATGGTATCAAAGGCACTCAACTGTTGAATTGCAAATTCGGGTACATAGGGGAGGCGGGCCACCGCAGGCAGCCCTCTGCCCCGTTCCATGTGGGCCGGAAATGTTTCCGACAACAGGTCACATCCTACAGCCGCTGAAACGCGTGCCGCATGTTGCAGGCCTTTTTCCCGCAGGGCATCACCCCCCAGAAGCAGCAGGCATTTTTTGCCTTTCTTGAGTGCCACGGCCGCTGTGTCGATCCCGTGATCATCTACTTCAGCCGGGTTTGTGGTGACCGGTGCAATGTGTGGGTCTGGAATGTCGGCCCACTGATAATTCTGAGGCAGGATCAGGGTGGCGCCCATGCCCAGAAGGGCGGCCTGCAAAGCATCCGCGGTATCCTGGGACACCGCATCGGTGGAACGGACCATACGGGTCCACCCGGAAACGGTTGCGGAAAGAGATTCAATGTCCATGGTCAAGGGGGCATCAGCGCCCCTATGCCAGGAGGCGTGGTCACCGATGACATTGAATACCGGTGTGCGCGCACGCCGGGCATTGTGCAGGTTTGCCACGGCATTTCCCAGACCCGGCCCCAGGTGGAACAGGGTCATGGCCGGTTTTCCCGTCATCCTGCCGTATCCATCTGCCGCACCTGCACAGCAGCCCTCGAATAGCCCCAGAACGGGACGGATGCCCGGAACAATGTCAAAGGCCGCCACGAGCGGCAGTTCGGTGGTTCCGGGATTGGTGAAACAGACCTCCACACCGGCCTGCGCGGCAGTTTTCAGAAGTATTTCAGCACCGTTCATTATTCATTGTCCTGTTTTCCATGCAGTCTCGAACGAGTCTCTGCGTCTGGTTGACCATGGTAAGCGGGATGGATAATATTTGGTCAACATAAGATAATTCGTGTAGTGAATATCTGACGCCGAGAGGTGTCTTGGGGTACTCCTGAAGAAAGAGCCGCATACTTTTTAAAGACCCTCGGGCGCCAGCCTTCACCTCAACGGGTATCGGTCTACCGTCAATTTCGATTAGATAGTCGACTTCGGCATTGCTACCCCGTACTTCTCTTGCCCAAAAATGGAGCTTCTTATCGGTGTAGGGATCAGCCAAGGTGGTAAGTTCCTGGGCCACAAACTGTTCGGCAACGCTGCCGGCATTGATCTGCATTATATTATCTGCCGAAACAGTGGCAGCCTGAAGCCCCAGTGAATTTTGCATCAACCCTACATCAATATAGGCAATTTTGAACTTGCGTTCATTCATGGTTGCCATCAATGGAACGCCTGCCCCGGATGCATGACAGATTTTAAACACAAGTCTGGCGTTGCCCAGTAGTTCAAGGGCATTTTTCAAATATTTAGATTCTATGGTTGGATCAATATGCGAATATTTATAGCGCCGGCCGATCATCCGTGGTGCACTGGCATATACCTCTTTCAAATATTTGTGTTTAGCCGTGGAGGCATATTTGGCAAAATCATCCGTGTAGCTTCGGATGAGCCCGGTCTGCAATCTCTGCAGTTCAGTGATTTGTACTTTTTTTCGATAGGAATTTACAATTCTGGGCATCCCGCCAACGAGTAAGTACTGACGAAACAGCTGTTCAAGTCTCAATGAGAAGGATTGATCGATATCCGAATTCAGATCAGCTTTTTGAAGATACCCGATCAGTCTTTTTTCGCCAAGGGCAATCAGGAACTCTTCGTATGACATGGGAACCATGTATATGCTCTGTACACGGCCGACAGGCATTCGAAAATCCTCTGCTTTCAGAGCAAACTCAATCAGAGACCCAGCGCCAATCACATGGAGTTCGGGCAGTTTTTCATCGAAATAGCGTAGTGCGGTAATCGCCTTTGGACATTCTTGAATTTCATCCAGAAACAACAGTGTTTGTCCAGGCCTTATGGGTTCGCGCGTTAAAATAGAAATCCGGTCAAGAATTGCTTTGGGGTCCAAGTCCGAAAAGCAGGAGCTCATTTCCGGCTGCTCCTCGAAATTTACCGTTACAATGTTGCTAAACTCGCGGTTACCAAAATTGACAACCGAACAGGTTTTACCGACCTGTCGTGCACCTCTAACAAGGAGGGGTTGTCTGACGGGGCTGTTTTTCCATTGAGTGAGTACTGGATTGATGGTTCTTTGCATATAGCATAGGATACCTATTAAGACATAAAAGTCAACCATAAAAACAGCAATTAATGCATATAATACAAGGTTGTTTTGTGTCAAATTGACTTAATATAGTGGGTTATTTCCAAATTTTCATGCGTTATGTGCAAAAGTATCTATAAGGCGAATAAAAATACACATGCTTCAGGGTCTGTTAGATGTGTAAGGGCATGAAAATTTATGCTGTCGTTTTCATACAAAATGCGATATCTGAAC
>JAFDAT010000233.1 GCA_019313725.1 Deltaproteobacteria bacterium | reverse complement strand
TGGCCGAGAAAATCGACAAGCCTGGCCATGCCGCTGTTTTTCAGATGGGTGGAACCCAGAAACTGATGCTGGGTAGCGGGCAGACCCTATTTGTGCGTATTGACATGGCGCTACCGAGTGCAGCGGAACCCCCGTTGGTATATTATTTAGAGGCTGACGGCAGTATCCAGTTGGCCGGTGTCGACGGTGAAAGAAACGGATACGCCATCAGCAGCGGCGGTACCGTGCTGGCGGAGCATATAGGCCTGCCTGAACCGGGGTACACGACCTACACCATCGGATTGCTTCTGGACCACATGTCCACATTTGTGGTGGGGGTTGCGGATAAAGACAGCGGGCTTCAGTCCACGGACCAGCCGTTCAGCGTAGGGGAGGACGGGGAGAGTGCCCTGGGATGCTTTATTGATGCCGTTCGTGAATGATAGACTTTTGATATACAGAAAAAAGAATGATGGCATATGGACGATATATAGAGCAACTTAGAAAGCTGGCGGGTATTGTTGCCATTGCAGCTGTTTTATTGTCTGCGTGTGCCGAGCCGGCTCACAGGGGCATCGGTGTAATAAATACAGACCCCGCGGAAGGTAAGGAGACAAAAACCTTCAAGGGCCAGTATGCAGTGAGCAAACTGATTGCCGTAGGCATCAACGAATATCGGCATGCAGATCGCCTGCGGTATGCCGTCAATGATGCCCGGGGTATTGCCGAGCTTTTCGGCGCCGTCGGATTTGAAACCATCGAGGTTTATGACCAGGACGCAACCAGGGATCACGTCATGAACTTGCTGCAGTCCGAGTTTCTGAATGCCGGGGAGAATGACCGCATCATTTTTTTCTTTGCAGGGCACGGCATCGATCTGATGGATTCGGATGGTGCCAACAAGGGGTATCTGGTGCCGGTGAATGGAAGTCTCAAATCCCCTGATTCCTTGATACCCCTGGATTGGATGCAGGTGGACCTGATTGCGAACAAGGCTGCCGGTGCCAAGCACATTCTCTACATCCTGGACGCCTGCAGCTCCGGCATCATCGCCACCCGATCCCTGATCCAGGTAGATGACAGCCTGAAGAGCTATGTCTCCGAACTGCTAAAAAGGAGAGCCCGGCAGGTCATTACGGCCGGAACCGCCAACCAGCAGGTTCTGGACGGCGGATACCGGGGCCACAGTATTTTTACCGGCTTGATATTGAAAGGCCTTGGAGACAACCTTGCCGACATGAACAAGGATTATCATGTCACGGCCACCGAGCTGGGGATCTACTTGTCCCAGGAAGTGTTCATACAGTCCAGCGGCGCGCAAAAGCCGGATTTTGCTAAATTGATGGGCACTGAAGGAGGGGAGGTGGTTTTAAAATTTCCATCTGAAGCCGAACAGACCATCCTCAATCAGCGGGATGATACCCTGCAGGCAGACAGCGGAAGCCTGTTGCTGCGGGTCACCCCTAAAAAATTCGAAGCCTCCATATTCAGGATGGATGACAGTCTTGTGGTGACGCGCACAGGTCATGACGGGATTCTATCTGTAACGAATCTGCCATCGGGTGATTACAAAATACTTGTCCGAACAAATGACGGTGAGCACGCTTCCGTAAAAATTCTGCTCGGGTTGTACGAACACGTTGAGCGTGAAGTAAGCCTGCCCAAAAAACTTCATAGAATCAGGATTCCCACGACGATATAACCCCAGGGCCGGTCTCCTATTGGCCCACGATCTCACTGATAGCGCATGATCGACCAGCTTCTATTTATTGCCGACCCTGCCGCTTTCGACTTCCAAAAAGGTTTCGTCAAAATCGAAGAATGCACCGACGTGCGTCATATTGTGGTATCCAAACTATTCTTTTGAAAGGAGTGAAAAGATTTACATGATAAAATCTGGTTTAGGGTATAGGACTACTTACTCCAGCTCCCTTCTCCTTTTATGTCCGCAATCACGAGTAAACACCATACTCCCGTGTCGCCTCGAACATGGCGATGCAGTTGTCCGGATCGACACCCGGGTGAAGGGTGTTGGAGGAACAGATAATTAAACCGCCCCCGTCAGCGGCGTCAGCGATAGCCGTGCGGACGGCCTCCTTAACCTGTTCGGGCGTTCCGTTGGGCAGCAGATCCTGGCAATCGATGTTGCCCAGGAGGCACAAACGGTCCCCGCAGTAGTTTTTGACTTTTTTCAGGAGCATCCCTGCCTGGGGTTCAAGGGGGTTGAGTCCGTCATATCCCGATTCCAGGAGCATATCGAGGATGGGCCACAGGTTCCCGTCGCTGTGCCGCACTACCTTGAGACCGGCGGCATGCGCTCTGTCCACCAGTTTTCGGTTGTACGGGTGGATAAAGGTTTTGAACTGATCCGGGGAAATAAGCGTATTGTTCTTGTCGGCGATGTCGTCTTCCACAATGAGCACATCCAGGCCGGCATCGATGAGCATTTCAAGCTGGCCGATGCTGTATTGGGTAACCATCTCCGCCACGCGGTGGATAAAGTCGGGGTTGTCGTACAACATCATCATGTAATTTGTCATGCCAATCAGGCGCCAGCTGCGAACAAAAGCGCCCCGCATCATCCAGAATATGGCTTTGCGGTCCTGAAAACGGTCTTTCATCAGGTCCACCATCATCAAGTGCTCCCGTGAGGGTGCCGGCGGTTCGAAGCCGTCGAGATCGGCCATGGTTTGTACAGGGTGGCGCGAAGGCACGGGTATGCCGTGAGGACTGCGGGTGAACCCCACACCCCAGTCGTCGATCAGTTCTTTATCGTTGGAAAATTCAGTGCCCGGACCGATGGGCAGGCAGGTGTAGCCGTCGATTTCAAACTCCTCCAGAACACGCAGGAGCGTCTCGATGAGCAGGCCTTTTTCGGTATCGTTCATCTGGTGGAACTGCTTTCCAACGGGCAGGCCTTCCACCAGGTGTTTTCCCACACCCATAATGGGTCCTTCGTTGATACCATGGATGAACAGGGGGACCCTATCGGCTTCTTCTATGCTCAGTGCGCTCAGTATTCGTTGTTTTCCGTTCATGAAATATTCATTCCATTTCAACATCCACCACTTCCACCGATTCCAGATCCCGGGTGTAAAAAAAGGATCCCGCCAGGAAAAGACCGCCGGCCAGCAGGGTGAAAACAGGCAGCACCCTCAAGGCGTTCAAGAGACCGTAGCTGTCGGAGACCGCACCGACAAACAGGGGTCCCAGGGGGCTCCCCAGAGAGTGCTGGACAACGATGTTTATGCTCAGGGACGTGGCCCTGAGGCCGGGGTGGACAACGTCCTGGGTTACGGCCACACCTGCGGGTACGAACATGATCAGGGTTATCCCGGAAAGGAGCAGCGTCATGTACTGCAGGCTGCCGGAAAGGTAGGTGAAGGCAATAAACAGGATGATGGCCGATACGGTAGAGGAGATGGCCGGGAACAGCATCCTGCCGCGTCGAGAGCGTGCCGTCCACTTGTCCGTGAGGTAACGTAACCGCCCAGGGGCGCCCCTATAATCGCCAGGAACATGATCAGGCCGCCCTTTGGGCCGGCCTTGCTCATGGAGATGCCATCCAGGCGATGGAAATATGTGGGCAGCCAGCTCAAAAGAGCGGTGGTCACAAATACGTTAGCGGCAAAGGCCAGGTTGTTGAATACCAGGGAAGGTTTAAGCAGGAACGATGTGGCCAAGGTCATCATACCCTGCCCGCCGCCCGAGCCTGCAGGGCGCTGGTCTTTTTGTTTTCGCAAATCTATGGTCTGGTAGTCTTTGACCCAAAAAAAGAGCAGCGCGAATATCAAGCCGGGGATGGCCACGATACCGAAGGCGTGGCGCCAGCCGAAACGATCGGCGATGATGCCGCCCGCGGTAATTCCGATGGCGCTCCCCAGCGGGATGGCGGCATTCCAGAAGCCGAGCATTCTGGCTCTTTTTTCCGGGGGGAAAAGCGCGGAAATCAAAGCAGTGCCCCCCGGCGCATAGCCTGCCTCGCCAATGCCAATGGCCACCCTCGCTGAAAACAGCTGTTTGAAGTTTCTGGTAAAAACACACAACAGGGTGGCAATGCTCCACAGTATCGACATCAACCCGATGGTTTTTATTCTGCTCCAACGGTCGATGAGAATGGAAACTGGAAATGAAAAAAGAAGGATGGACCAGTATACGGCCGACACCAGGAGTCCGCACTGGGTGTCGGAGAGATGCCATTCCTGCTGCAGGAAGGGAAAAAGCGATACGATCACCATCCTGTCGATATAGTCGAACATGTAGAGCAGAAAAAGGAGGACAAAGGCGAAACGGGCGTTTTTATCTGTTTTCATGGGCCCCTATTTTTCTCTTTATTTTTTCATTAGAAACAGGTAGGCGTTTATCTGGTTAATATCAATACCCATAAGCGTGATATAAAAAATAAATTTGTGCTTATGATTGTTTCTAATGTATAAACAAGAATTATTTCATGTTTGGTTTGTCTATCGCTGCAAGGTATCATGTCAGGATACGGCTGTAAATATCAAGACCAGAACTGAGTGATTTTCATCCCGAAACTATGGTGCTCCCCATGAAAGACATAAATGCATTTGAACAGACCGCCCGGCAGCTGGAATCTTATAAGCGCCTCAACAAACAGTTCGAGACCGTTTTCAATGCATCCTCCGACGGGATATGGGTTCTGGACAACACCGGCACGATTATCGATATCAACCGGACAGCGCAGGAATATATCGGTATCAAGGCCGAAGATGTTATCGGAAAGAATATCGAATACCTTGTGGAAAACGGCTACATGGACAAGGCCGTCACGCCGGAAGTGCTTTCCAGTAAACGGGAGGTCAACCTGCTGCAGTATGTCCACAAGACAAAAAAATATATTCTGGCCACCGGAACACCGGCTTTCGATGAAGATGGCAAGATTTCCCTGGTGGTGGTGAACGAACGGGATATGACCCGGCTCAATGAGCTTCTGGAGCAGTTGGAAGAGACGCGTCGGGTTTCCAATCGGTACAAAGAGGAACTGGCGGAACTGAGTATGCTGGAATTGAAGCGGGGAGAAATCGTTGCCGAAAGCCAGGCGATGAAACAGGTGCTGAAAACCGCCCTCAAACTGTCCCACATGGAGGTTTCCAACATTCTGATCCAGGGGGATTCCGGTACCGGCAAGGGGCTTCTGGCCAAATTCATTCACCAGCAGAGTCCGCGGGCCGGCAAACCCTTTATCCAGATCAATTGCGCCGCCCTGCCCGAAAACCTGCTGGAGGCAGAGCTGTTCGGTTATGAGCAAGGTGCTTTTACGGGCGCGAATCAAAAGGGCAAGGCCGGTTTATTCGAGCTTGCCCAGGAGGGGACACTGATGCTGGACGAGATCGGTGACCTGCCCTATGCGATGCAGGCAAAGCTGTTGAAATGCATTGAAGACCTTGAGATAATGCACCTGGGCGGTCTAAAACCGATCAAGATTGACTGTATTATCATTGCCGCTACCAACCAGAATCTGGAGAATCTCGTGGCCGAGGAGAAATTCCGCAAAGATTTATATTACCGGCTCAATACCTTCAATTTTCGGATACCTGCCTTGAAGGAGCGCCCCGAAGATATTTTTGAACTGGCCAACGCCTTTCTGGACAAATACAACCGCACCTTCAAACAGGATAAAAGGCTTTCATACCGGGTCATCGAAACCCTGGAATCCTACGATTTTCCGGGTAATGTGCGCGAGCTGAAAAATCTCATCAAGAAAGCGGTGGTCATGGGGGATGAACAGCGGGTCGACGATATCATTTTTCAGAGTCTCAACGGAAAATACAGTCCAATGCCGGCATCCGGTGACCCGGAAGAGCGTGACCGCTGTTATCTGACGGAAAAAC
>JAFDAT010000232.1 GCA_019313725.1 Deltaproteobacteria bacterium | reverse complement strand
ACGTAGAGTTGTAATCACAGGATGTTCGGCAATAACACCCATCGGTCACGGAAAAGATGCCATCGTGGATAATCTTACCAAGGGGGTGTCCGGGGTAAAAACGCTCAAGACCGACGACCTGTATTCACAATATATAGACACAGACGTTTTCGGAACTGTGGATTATGCCGTGGATTACGATTTCAAACGCCAGGACCGTAAAACCATGGGGCCGGTGGCGTATTATGCCTGCCAGGTTGCCAAAGATGTTCTGGAAAACGCCGGCCTTGGAGAGGCCTTTGTCACCTCCGGCAGGCTGGGTGTGGCTTTCGGGTCTACCCACGGCAGTCCCCTGGTGCAAAGGGAATTATACCAGGCGCTGTTTGATAAATCCCACACCGGCTATTCATCCATCAAGGCTGTGGATTACCTGAAATTCATGGTCCACACCACCGCGGTCAACATCACCAAGATGTTCGGCATCACCGGCCGGGTCATTTCATCGTCCACCGCCTGTACCACCAGCAGCCAGTCCCTCGGGTTCGGCTATGAAATGGTTAAATACGGAATGCAGGACGCCATGCTCTGCGGGGGTGCCGACGAATACGACATGGCCACCGTGGCCGTGTTCGACAACTTGATGGCCAGTTCAACCGATTTCAATGCAACGCCTCACCTGACCCCCCGGCCCTTCGACCGCAATAGGGACGGCCTGGTCGTGGGCGAAGGCGCCGGTGCCGTACTGCTGGAATCGTATGCATTCGCTAAAAAGAGAGGTGCCGAAATTTTGGCCGAGGTCATCGGTTTTTCCTGCAACAACAATGGCGGCAATCTGGTTCTACCCAGCAAAAAAGGTATCACAAAAACTATAAAACTAGGCTTGAAGGACGCCGCCGTCAGTGCGGACACAGTGGATTTTGTCAGTGCCCACGCCACGGCAACCAAAATGGGTGATACCATTGAAGCCCAGGCAACCGGTGAGGTATATGGTAAAACACCCGTGGTTTCCGGGCTGAAAAGCTATACGGGCCATACCATGGGATCCTGCGGGGTCATCGAATCGATCATGACCATCTATATGATGCAGGACGGCTTTATCGCGCCCACCCTGAATCTGGACAATATAGATGAACGGTGTGCCATGATACGGCATGCACAGGAAATTCATGCAGCGGATATCCGTATTGCCGCGATTCAGAACTTTGCGTTTGGCGGGGTGAATACCTGTCTCCTCTTAAAAAACCTGAACCAATAGAAGCAATCCGTACGCCCGGGAATATTACCTGGATAATGGCTATATTGCAGCCGATGATAAATACTGTCCAGACCGTGAAAAACGCGTTTTTAAAACCGGTTTTCGATCTTTTCGTTACCCTGCTGATGTGGTTGTATTTTACGATCGGCTTCGTTCTGCTTTTTCCACCGTTATTTCTCGCTGCCTATGTGAATTCGGCAAACCGTGAATCTGCTTTTCAGCGCCTGAATTACAACTTTTACAGGGGTTTTTTTCTAATCCTGAGAAGTCTTACCCCAGGTATGACGTGGCAGATTTCCAATAAAATCAAATCCATTCGCTCCTCCGTCATCGTCTGCAACCATCTGTCCTATTTGGATCCGTTACTGTTGATTTCGTTGTTTCCCCAGCATAAAACCATTGTCAAAAACACGTTTTTCAAGGTGCCGATTTTCGGGTGGATGTTGAAAGCGTCGGGATATATTCCCTCTAACGCCCAAGGCAGCCTGTCGGCATTGATGATTGAGCGTATCGAGTCTGTGGATGACTTTCTTAAGTCCGGCGGCAACCTGTTTATTTTTCCCGAAGGGACCCGCAGCCGGGATGGCGCCATCGGCCCTCTCAACAACGGCGCCTTTAAGATTGCCAGGCGTTGTCAGGCACCGATTCAGGTGTTAAAAATCGGTGGCACCAACAGGTTGTTTACACCCGGCAGATTTCTTTTCAATACGATTGTTTCCGCGACCATCACGGTAGAAAAGATCGCGGTTATTAAACCGGATTATGAAAACGGTCGTTCTTCTCTTTCTAAAACGAGGGTACAGGTACGGTCGCTGCTGGAAGGTTAAACTTCCCGGCCAAAAGCGCGTGAAGCCAGGTTCCGGTTGCGCGGTCTGAAGGTGTTGTTGGCCATTTCCCTCTCAACGACCTGCTGAAACAGCTTGAACATCTTCACTTCCTGGGGCTCATCCTGATAAAATGTATTCCAGGCATAATCCAGCAGTCCCTGCAGTTTTTCGGCGGACATCTGTTTGGGGTGATATACGACCGTGTCGGCAGAATAATCATTCCAATCATCGGAGAAGATGCGACCCTGTTTTAAATTCAGCCAGATCGAGATCGATCTCAAGCAGGAAATCAATCAAACGCTTGATAAAATCCTCGGTGTGATGGTCCAGCCCCAGAAGAATGGTGCCTTCCACGCCGATGCCGTGGTCATGGTAGCGGCGGACTCTGTCTCGAATCAAGTCCGAGGTGTCGAACACGGCCTGATAGACATACCAGGCACCCGCCTGAGCAGCCAGGTCGAGGACCTCCGGTTTATCCTCGATGGGATGACAGCACCAGCTTTTTTTCAGCGGTATCATTTCACGAAACAGATCCATTTCCCATTGGGTATCCTGGGCCAGGGAGTTGTCCACGATAAAGAGCCGGTTGTTATCGATACCAGCCATCTCCTCAATGGCTTTTTCAATGGGGCGGGGCCGGAATTTTCTACCACCCAGATAGGCTACCGCACAAGGATAGCAATGAAAGCGGCATCCCCGGGAAGCATGTACCAGGTCTACCATCTGGATGCCTTTGTAATTGTATAGGTCCCGTTTGAGGATATCCCGGCGGGCCGTTCCCACGGATTCAATGGGCGGCCGGTCCTCCATGTAATTATACACTTTCTGCAAACAGCCTTTATGAAAGTCCGCCAGCACTTTTTCCATTCTGCCTTCGGATTCACCCAGGAAGACAGTATCGGCATGCTTTGCTGTCTCTTCAGCATGGAGCATGGTGGCGATACCGCCGAAAATGACCGGAATCCCTTTGCGGCGGTAAATATCGGCGATTTCCCAGCCCCGTTTGACCTGGACGGTCAGCATCATCGAGATGCCCACAAAATCCACCGGGTCGTCAAAATTGATGGTTTCAAGGTTTTCATCGATGAAGGTCACCGCGATATCGTCGGGCAATGAAGCCGCGAATACAACCGGTCCGTGAGGCGGAAGATGAAATTCGGATTGCCGGTCAAGCTTGGGCCATTTGGGGTAGATCAGTTTAAAGTTCATATCTATCTATTTCCTGTTTATCCTTATTCGTTAAACCTAACGCCTAATTATCAAGTTCCGGCAGGGCTGAAGCCCTGGACTACTGTTTCTAATGAAGCCGACAGCTTTGTAGCCCAGGGATTTATCCCTTGTTCTAATATCCAATGACCAAGGGCCAATCGCCGGTTGGACATTGGATATTACGTGTTGGATATTGGTTATTCGTTTTTTCATTGGACCCCTTGATCTCTTGACCCCTCGACCCCGATAGGTCTTGCCTCCACCAGGTCCATGACCAGCTTATATCCGGGAGACCCGTGAGCGGTCAATTCAATTTTATCGGCAATACCGGTGCTTGCATCGGCAGGCAGCCTGTCTTTGGACATAATGTTGACGGATTTCATCAGGCGATGGTCTGAACGATACAGCCTCAACTCCCATCGGTTTTCTTCCGGATTAACCAGATCGACAATCCGGCCGTCGGGTCGATGATAGCGGCAGACTGCCGTGCCGTCATTCAGCGACCCTGCTGCTGTCTGTGCCGCTGGTGGCCTGAAGAAAATCAAATGGATATCCTCCATCAGGCCCCGGGCGAAATCGTCGCTGTCAAACGGGGCGACGGCCCGTTCTATCTTGATTCGTCCGTCATACCGCGCATCGAATAACACGAACCCTTCAAGGGTCATGATAACGCAGCGGGCGGATCTGTCCCGGGAAGAGAGCACGGTCAGTCCCATCAGAAAACCCTTCCGACTGCCCGGCAGCGCAGCTTCGATAGTGTGCAGCAGCTGCCAGTCGCCTGCCGGGTATACGCCTTCGCATGCCTTTATCGTATCCGGCAGGTCCGCAGGGCCGGCCGGATACATTTTCGGGAGGCCGGCACATGCTAGCAGCAAGCCCCACATGATAATAAGCAAGAATGTTTGTTTCATTACGGATTGTTTATTGTTGCATGCTTCATTGTTCGTCGTCGAGCGTGAAAACTTGTTGGAACAAGGCGTCGTCCAATGGCGTGTTGAGGACGACATTCTGAAAAATAAGTTTGGTAAACGAATCTTCACTTTCAAAGATGGTTACGGAGGCAATTACCCCCGGGCGGTTGGACAGCAGGATTTCAATGCGCTGGATCAATCTTGCGATGGCAGCGTCCCTGGGGCTCAGAACGATTTTTTGGCCGATTGCCAGGCTGGCCTCAAAAGCCGGGTTTTCGTCAAAGCGGCCGTTGAGCCACTGGGTGATCTGCTGCACTACCACCTGCATGGACTGAAGCCCGGCCGAAGCATCCTCTACCAGGCGGCCGTCTTTTTGAACGAACCGACGGGTTTTACCATTGTGAAGCACCAGTATGCTCTTTAGTGGCCGGGTATATTCCCACCGCAGGGAATTCGGGGACTTGAATAGAAACTTGCCTTGGGACACCAGCGGCCGGGCCAGGATCTTCATATGTTTTTCCTGGCTAAACCCTGCCGTGACGGACGTCACTGTTCCTGCGGTGGATTTCAATTCCTGCCAGGAATCAGCCCAACCCAGACACGCCAGCGCCGCGATGATGAATAGCACTCGGCAGAAAAACCGACGGGTTTTAATAATATTTTTTCCCATGGTCTATAACATACCGCCGTTGACGGATAACACCTGACCGGTGATATAGGATGCATCGTCGGAGCAGAGAAAGCGTACCGCACTGGCGATTTCCCGGGGCTTGCCGATGCGGGCCATGGGGATCAGGGTTTTGATATTATCTACGGGAGCGTCTTTGATCATATCCGTTTCTATCAGGCCTGGCGCCACTACATTGACGCGAATGCCCAGCCGGGCCACTTCCGAGGCCACCGACCGGCTGGCGGCTATCAGCCCGGCCTTGGCCGCGGCGTAGTTTGCCTGGCCCCGGTTGCCGAGCAGGCCCGCAACGGAAGCGATGGAGACGATGGAACCGCGCTTGAGGCGGATCATTTTTTCAAGAACAGGTTTGGTAACATTGTAAAATCCGTTCAGACTGGTGTCTATCACCTTATCCCAGTCCCTGCGGGGCATCATGAGAAACAGGCCGTCGGCGGTGATCCCGGCATTGTTGACCAGCGTGTCCATGGCGCCGTCATTTTCAATGATATCCTGCACGGCTTCCTGGGATGCCTTGTAATCCGTGACGTCGAACTGGATTATCCGCCCATTCGCCCCGGTGCTTTTAATCATCGCGAGGGTTTCCGCGGCACCCTTTTCATCCGACATGTAATTGACGATGACCCGGTATCCGGCTTTTGCCAGCTCAACGCAGATCGCCTGACCAATTCCCTTGCTGGCACCGGTAACCAGAGCAATTTTTTTAGGACGGGGTTCGTTCATCTTTAATGTCTCCCAAAAAGTTTAAGCCGGTGTGAAAAAAACGAAGGATCCAGCTACCGGCAAAGCCGTTTTTATTCCGGCAAGTGGTCGTCATCGGCCTGAATAGCCTGCAGTCCAATTTCAGCGATAACCGTTGAACCGATCCGGGCAGTTCCGATGATCTGCCGGTAGCCTTCGTATTCAAAGCTGTTTTCGGCACGCATGAGGATTCTATCCTTCAGTGCCAGGGCGTCTACGAAGAATCGGGCTTGTTTTATGCCGACCAGCCAGCTTTTTTGGTCGGAACCCGGGCCGTATTTCTGGATCCTGGCCAAGCCGTTGCAGATCCCGGCCGTCTGGGCCGCCACCTCGATCAAAACCAGTGCCTCCACGTCCCTGCCGTTGAAAAGCGGCCAGTCTTCATTGACAACCGCTTCCGTTACGGCCACCTTCGGGTCTACTTCCAGGATTGTGTTGAGCAACAACATGCCGCTGCGATGGGGCAGTAGATCCTCAATTTTTAAGCTGTTCAATGGCATTGTCGGACAATATCCTATCAATTTTCATGCCTGACGCGTACAACGAAGCAGGTAACATTCACGATCACCAAATTATCGGCAGGTTCATTTTACGCGAATTCATGAAAATTTATAAAAAAAAGATCGATTTTTGTTTTACGACAGCTGATAAAGATTGAAATGGGTTACAAGAAATTATATTCACTTTTTAGCATAGAAGAATGGTACAATAAACTATTGTTATGAAAAAAACCAGAACCATAAATATGTGGCGCCAAGGATATCGGAATACTCAATGGAAAAATTGATCAAAGAGCTTCAGATAAAAATTGTGGACGTTTTGAACCTGCCCGATGTACAACCAGAGGAAATCAAGCGCGACGAACAACTGGTCGGGGGCAAGCTGGGAATTGATTCCATCGATGTTTTGGAGATGGTTATCATGATTGAAAAAGATTACGGTGTAAAAATTGACAGCCGTGAACTTGGGGTCAAAGTGTTTGCCAGCCTGAAGACCCTGGCCGAATATATCCATGCAAATACGTCTGAGTTGCCCCATTGACCCTTGTAACTAAAGGGTTGGCGGAAGTGAAGGTACACATTATTGGCATGGGTATCGTCACCGCCCTTGGAACGGGGCGCGCTCCAAACAGTGAAGCCCTTCTGAAAAACCTGACCGGCATCGGGCCTTTAAGCCTTATTCCAACCGCTGCCGGCCGGCCGCTGCCCGTCGGAGAAGTTGCCTGCCCTGATGGTGGGGACGATCTTCCCCGCACGCATCAGCTTGCCCGCCTGACCGCCGAACAGGCCATGGCCGACGCCAAAGGAGCGCCCGATGCGGTGGTTCTGGGGGTTACCACCGGCGGTTTGTTGACCACGGAGAGCCTGTTGAAGCAAAAAGCCCGGGATCCGCAATTGTATTGCCGGCATGCCACAGGCTCTGTGGCCGAAGATATTGCCCGCAAGTATGGTTGTCACGGGCCGGCCCTGACAGTTTCGACGGCCTGTTCTTCGGGGGCGGCTGCGCTGAAGATTGCCCTGGAAATGATTCGTTCCGGCAGCGCCAGGAGGGTTTTGGCCGGTGGCGCCGATTCTCTCTGCCGTTTGACATACCATGGTTTCAACGCCTTGCAGCTGATTGATCCTGAAGGTGCACGCCCATTGGATGCGGAGCGTCGGGGCATGTCGGTGGGCGAGGGGGCGGCCATGCTGCTGCTGGCGGCCAACGAACCGGATCGGGCCGTTGCTGAAATCCTCGGCGGCGGGTTGTCCTGTGACGCCTATCATCCCGCGGCACCGCACCCACAAGGCGAGGGCGCCCTGGCAGCCATGCAGGCGGCCCTGGTGGATGCCGGGATTTCACCGTCCGATATCGACTATGTTAATCTTCACGGCACGGGCACCATTGACAACGACATCTCCGAAGCCCGGGCCATCCATGCCCTTTTCGGCAGCAAAAAGCCTGTGCTATCGTCGGTAAAAGGCGCCTGCGGTCACACGCTGGCAGCAGCCGGGGCCATTGAAGCCGTTCTATCAGCCGTCTGTATATCCGACGGTATGGTTCCGGCAAATACCGGCTGCCGCCACCCTGACCCGGAGCTTAAATTAGTTCCATTGCTGCAGCCGGTTCGAAAGCAAGTGGATACAGTGCTGTCGAATTCTTTTGGTTTTGGCGGAAATAACGCTGCCCTTGTTCTGGGTGCCTGTGGAAAGCATACGCGTAAAACTATTCAGAAAGATGCACAGCCCATGGCCATCCTGGGGCACACCTGCATCACCGGGATCGGGAGAACCCGTACGACAATGGACAGACTCGCCCTGGGAAAAGGGTGTGCTGGTATACTGAATTCTGCAGAAATAGCGGCCAATCTTTCTCCGGCCCAGGTTCGCCGGCTCAAGCGTTTTCCCCGCCTGGTTCTGTCACTGGCCGTCGATGCGCATAAAAGTGCAGGCGAGCACGGGACTCCGGGGGCGGTTTTTCTGGGTACCGGCTGGGGGGCACTGTCGGAAACCGCGGATTTTTTAGAGCGTTTATTTGAAACCGACGAGCAGTTTCCCAGCCCCACCGATTTTATCGG
>JAFDAT010000231.1 GCA_019313725.1 Deltaproteobacteria bacterium | reverse complement strand
CTTTAAACGGATATTTCCGGATTCATCAAGCTCCTCGGCATCATCATCGAAATATTTCTGGCCGGCACCCTCCGCTACCACGATGACCGCATGGAACCGCTGGGCGAGTCTGTTTTCTATTGCCGCAAAAAGCCCTTGGGGACCCTCCAGATCGAAGTCGACTTCAGGAATCAAGACGAAATTGACATCCTGCTGGGCGAGCGTCGCGGTGGCAGCGATATAGCCGGAATGCCGCCCCATCAGCTTAATGAGGCCGATGCCGTTCGGGTAGCCTTTGGACTCATTGTGGGCGCCTTTGATGGCTTCCGTGGCCACATCCACGGCGGTCTCGAAGCCAAATGAGCGCGCCACCATGTAGATATCGTTGTCGATGGTTTTGGGTATGCCCACCACACTGATCTTGAGCCCCCTTTCCAGAATGGTGTCCGCCAGGAGGGTGGCTGCCTTAAGCGTTCCGTCACCGCCCACCATGAACAGGATGCCGATATTCATGCGCTCCAGACTGTCCGCAATCGCCTCGATATCCTGGGGCCCCCGGGAGGAACCCAGTATCGATCCGCCCAACTCGAGAATGTTGGCCACCGCTTCCGGGTTCAGTTCCATGATATCGTGGTTGTATTTCGGGATGAAGCCCTGCAGGCCGTAGCGGATGCCGTAAATGTTTCTGACACCGTATCCAAAAAACAGCTCGAGTACCACCGAACGGATAATGTCGTTGAGCCCCGGACAAAGGCCCCCGCAGGTCACGATGGCACACCTCAGCTTGCTGGGGTCGAAATAGATCTTCTCGCGCGGACCGGCCAACTCCAGATAGGGGCTCAGCACGCCCTGCTCCAGAACCTCTTGCATATTTTTCAGTGACGCGTCGACCATCACGCCCTCTTCATCCGACACGAAATTCTCACCGCGCTGGATGGGCGATGGAATTTTGGTTTTTCCCAGGTTCTGAACCCTGGTTTCTTCGATATTTTGAATCATGACCACCTGCCCGATTTTTTAGGTTCAAATCTGAAATCGCCTTTTCCCAGAATATCGTGCAGGTGCAGAACCCCGCATATGGTTCCATCATCTTTTGTTACGGGAAGAACGGTAATTTCATGGTGTTCCATCATGCCCAGTGCGTCATACGCCGGTGTTTCCGGATGGATACATTTTGGATTCCGGGTCATGACCGCCCCCACCGGCAAGGCCCAGATGTCTCTTTGCTCCGCCAGGCTTCTGCGGATGTCCCCGTCGGTGATAATGCCCACCAGGCCACCGTCTTCGTTGCAGACCAGTGTTACACCAAGCCCCATGCTGTTGACAATTCCAACAGCATTTTCCATACTCTCATTCAGAAGAATGCGCGGTATTGATTTACCGGTCAGCATCATGTCCGCAACACGGCTTGAGAGCCGCTGCCCCAGGGCCCCGCCGGGATGGAACCGTTTGAAATCGCTTGACGTGAATTCTTTTTTGTTGATCAGCGTCACCGCGAGCGCATCCCCCATGGCCAGAAGCGCGGTGGAACTGGCTGTCGGGGCCAGGCCCAGGGGGCAGGCCTCCTGGGCCACACCCACATCGATAACGATATCACTGTGTTTTGCCAGGGTCGACCCCCTGTTGCCCGTGAAAGAAACCACCGTACACCCGATACTCCGGATGCTGGCAACCACCGCATTCAACTCGTCGGTTTCTCCGCTGGTTGAAAGCGCCAGGAATATATCATCCGGGCCCACCATGCCAAGGTCCCCATGCATCGCTTCTACAGGATGGAGGAAAAAAGATCGGGTACCGGTGCTGTTCAGCGTGGCGACGATCTTTCTGCCGACAATTCCGGATTTGCCGATACCGCCCACAACAACCCGGCCGCTGGACGCATATATGCGTTCCACCATGGCGGTAAAACTCTCGTCCAGTCGTTCGATCAACTGCATCAGACCGTCGGCTTCAATGCGCAACACTTCTTTGGCTTCATCTATTATCAATGCCATATCCCCACTTGAATTGTGCCTGCTTCATTCGAAACAAATCAGTCGCTTTTCAGAACAGGCTTTCTTCCCTAAAGCATGTGATAAAACAACCATCCATGCTGATAAATATTTCTAATGTGTTACAATCCAATGACAATATTCAATAAAAAAAGCAAGCGGTCTTTTTAGGCACACCTACATCGAGTTTGAAAAAAGATTATACCTGTTTCTAATGAAATACTTGACATTTCGATTTTCATTGATTATCTTATTTTTTTTAATGAAGAAAGACTCTTGAGAAGAAGGCATGGCCGGATTCCAAATTCCAGGCCATTTTTTTTGCCGAAACCGGCGGAATATTTATTGCCGAAACCGGCGGAGTTTTTTTGCCGAAACCGGCGGAACAGTCCAAATTTACAAAACTAAATCCATTAGGGGGATGATTCCGATGCAATGTACAACAGTTAAAAAAGGAAGTGAATGTCCTTTCATGACCAAACAGGGGTGTTCTTACAATGGCGGGATTTGTCATGAGACCATAGAGAATTGTGATGGCTGCAACCGAAAACTGGAAAACGGCCCGGGCTGGTATTGCTCGGCATGTCCGGATCCGGCGCTTAAATGGAAAAACGGAAACTGTAACCTGGCCTCGCATATCACCACTGTTTCGACACAGAAAAAACAAAAAATCAATCCGCTCAAAGCGTCCAAGCGTGCGAGCCGGTAACACGATCTTCTACAGTGACAAACCCTGCTCTTTCAGCGAGCAGGGTTTTTTTTTGCCTAAATTTATGTCTTGACATTTTTCGGCTTCTATCTATAAGCGTGACCGGAGTACACGCCCAATCGTTATAAAACCGGACTAATTTTTTTCGAGCATGTTGCCGATCATTCGGCCAAGGAGGTACGCAGGATGAATCCCATTGCCCAGGCGTTGAACCAGGTTATTGAAACAGGGAACCCCCATCTAATGGAAATGCTGTCCGGTATCGGCAAAGCACTTTTTTTCCCGAAAGGGATCCTGAGCCAAAGTGCCGAGGCCAAGCAAAAAGCGCACCGGCTCAACGCCACCATCGGCATCGCCAAAGAGGGCGGACATACCATGCGGTTCGATTCGGTCATGGAAACCATCAAGGACATCGCGCCCAGCGAATCCCTGACCTATGCACCGTCATTCGGGATTCCCGGTCTGCGGAAAGTCTGGCAGTCTTCCCTCTACGAAAAAAACGGTTCTCTAACCGGAAAACCCATCAGTCTGCCGGTGACCACCTGTGGCATCACCCACGGCATCAGCATGTTTGCCGATGTCTGGCTGGACCCCGGGGATGTTGTTATCCTGCCGGATATGATGTGGGGCAACTACAACATGGTTCTCGGCCTGCGAAAAGGCGCCCGCATCCGCTCGTACCCGATCTTCACCGCCAAGGGGGCATTCAATACCGAAGCCCTGGAAGCAGCGGTCCGGGATGAAGCCCGGAAGAATTCCAAGATCACCGTCCTGCTCAACTTTCCTCACAACCCCACCGGTTACACGGCGACACAAACCGAGGGGAACCGGATTGTTGAAATCCTGACCGATGCTGCCAGGGGCGGCACAAATGTCGTGGCTGTCACCGATGATTCCTATTTCGGTCTCTTTTACGAAGAGGACACTTTAAAGGAATCCGTGTTTGCAAAACTCTGCGGCAGCGACCCGCGTCTGCTGGCCATAAAACTGGACGGCTGCACCAAAGAAAATTTCGTCTGGGGACTCAGGGTAGGATTCATCACATATGGTTTAGCGGCCGGGGGTCAAGAAAAAGCCGTCTACGATGCCCTGGAGAAAAAAACCGCCGGATGCATCCGTGGAGATATCTCCAATGCATCCCACCTGGGCCAGTCCATCGTGCTCAAATCGATGCAAAACGAAAAGTTTCCCTTGGAAAAAGAGGAAAAGTTCACCATTCTGAAAGCACGCGCCCAAGAAGTCAAACGTGTTCTGGCCGACCCGAAATACAGTGATGCGTGGGATGTCTATCCGTTCAATTCCGGGTATTTCATGTGTATCCGCTTGAAAAGTGTAAATGCTGAAAAATTACGGGTGCACCTGCTTGATAAATACGGTGTCGGTTTGATTTCCATCGGGGAAGACAACCTCCGGGTGGCTTTTTCCTGTATCGAAGAAGACGATATCCAGACGCTTTTTGATCTTGTACTGCAAGGGGTCAACGATCTTCAACCCGGCTGAAAAGAGTGAGTATCGAAAGTTTAATAACGAATAACTACTCCTTTTGGATTTGTTCAGGGTCGGAAACCGATATCCAGAGCATATCAACAGGCTCTATCTAAATATGCAAACCGAATCGACATTTAAAACGTGGATCAACCGGCTGACAGGCAAGGACAAGGCCTTTAACCTGGCGCATGCCGGCAAATGGACACTATATTTTGTTGCCATCGGTTTGATTGCCGGTCTCGGATCGATTGTTTTTCACTATCTTTGCCAGCTTGGCCTCCACTTCTTCATGGATATGGCAGCCGGCTACCGTCCGCCGGCACCGGCGGGCGAGCATCATCTGCTGACGCCGACAGCCAGACCCTTCAACCGCTGGATTTTGTTGTTCCTTCCGGCGTTCGGTGGATTGCTGAGCGGATGGCTGGTCTACACCTTCGCTCCGGAAGCGGAAGGGCATGGAACAGACGCCGCCATCAATGCCTATCACAGGGCGGGCGGGTTCATTCGCAGCAGGGTGCCCATCGTCAAAACCATCGCCTCCGCAATCACGTTGACCACCGGTGGCTCAGGCGGAAGAGAGGGCCCCATTGCCCAGATCGGTGCCGGATTCGGATCCTTTTTGGCAACCCGGCTCAAACTGTCGGAGCGTGAACGCAGAATTATGATGGCGGCAGGTATCGGTGCCGGCGTGGGCAGCATCTTCCGCGCACCGTTGGCCGGCGCACTGTTTGCGGCCGAAGTGCTGTACCGGGATCCGGAATTCGAGTCTGAAGTCATCATCCCGGCAGGTATTTCATCTGTTGTGGCCTATTGCGTTTTCTGCCTGGTCTTCGGGTGGGGGTCCCTGTTCGACTCTCCTGATTTTAAATTCAGCAACCCTTTGGAACTGGGGCCATACATCGTTCTGGCATTAATTCTTGTGGCCGTGGGCGTTCTGTACGTTAAATCTTTTTATGGCATCATCGGCCTGTTCAAATCGCTGAAATTACCCAACCACATCAAGCCCGCCCTGGGCGGACTGTGCACGGGGATCATCGGTTTTTTTCTACACCAGACCCTTGCATTCGGATATGGTTTTGCCCAGATGGCCCTGAATAGTGAACTGACCATTCCTTTCTTGCTGCTCCTGGCATTCGGCAAAATTTTCACCACCTCTTTTTCCATAGGATCCGGCGGCAGCGGTGGTGTTTTCGGCCCCTCCATTGTCATCGGCGGTGCCATGGGCGGTGCCGTGGGGAAGATATTTCATGGCATTATGCCGGATGTCGTCAACGAACCCGGCGCATTTGTCGTCGTGGGCATGGCTGGATTTTTCACGGCGGTGTCCAATACCCCCATCTCCACCATCATATTTGTCAGCGAGATGACCAACTCATATCATCTTCTGCTGCCCAGCCTGCTGGTCTGCTCCCTGACCTACCTGGCCTCCAAAAAGTGGACCATCTTCCATCAGCAGGTGAAAAGCAAAATCGATTCCCCGGCCCACGCCGGTGATTTTTTTGTGGACATTCTCCAGGCCATCCGCGTGCAGGACCTCGCCCGCCACGTGAAGAAGGTGACCCTGATACCGCAGGACATGCCCTTCATCGAATTCAAATCTTTTTTTTCGACCACGAAGCAGCACTACTTCCCGGTCATGGATGACGATGAAAGGCTGATCGGCATTTTTTCCATCAATGACATCAGGGGTGTTCTA
>JAFDAT010000230.1 GCA_019313725.1 Deltaproteobacteria bacterium | reverse complement strand
GTCCTTGCAGACCAACGCCTGGCCGGCCTGAATTTTACGGGGTCCACCGACACTTTCCAATCCTTATGGCTCCGGATGGCCCAAAACATCAGTCACTATAAAAGTTATCCCAGAATAGTGGGTGAAACCGGCGGCAAAGAGTATGTCTTCATGCATGCATCCGCAGGGGTTGCTGAAACGGCGGTCGCCATTGTGAGAGCAGGATATGAGTATCAGGGACAAAAATGCTCGGCCTGCAGCCGTGTTTACGCTCCGCGGTCCAAATGGCATGCCCTGAAAACCACCCTGTTATCCATGATCAACAAAATCAAAGTCGGAACCGTGATGGATTTCTCGAACTTCATCAATGCCGTTATCGATGAGCGTGCATTTGGAAAAATTATGGGTTACATCGACAAAGCAAATGCTTCAGAATACACCGAAATCATTGCCGGTGGAAGCGGCGACAAATCAAAAGGATATTACATCGAACCAACCCTGATCGTGACAAAAGATCCCAGTTTCATTACCATGGAGGAAGAGATTTTCGGCCCGGTCGTTACGGTATATATATATGACGACCGCGCCTACGAGAGCACGCTCGAACTATGTGACCAGACCTCGCCCTATGGCCTGATCGGATCCATATTTGCAAATGATCGAACAGCCGTTGCGCTTGCGGAAAAAAAATTATCCAATACCGCCGGCAATTTTTACATCAATGACAAACCCAGCGGAGCCGTTGTCGGGCAGCAACCATTTGGCGGGTCCAGGGCTTCCGGCACCAACGATAAAGCTGGCAGCTATCTTAACCTGGCGCGCTGGACAACCATCCGCACAATTAAGGAGAACTTTTCTCCACCCACGGATTTCAGGTATTCCTTCATGGATGCGGCCTATCCTTACCAACAGGTAGCCCGAGTTGAATGGTGCCAGGTTGAAGATATGCCAGACATGGTCAGGCTTGAACAGGAAAACCAGTTCAAAGCAGTATTTGCGGCAGGGGTTGTTTTCTGTTACGATCCTTGAACACAGATGATCTGAAACAATTCCATTTCCCAATCCCCTATGTGAATCATCGCAGCGGCATCGGGACGGGTCCGGGAATTCAGGAGCCGTTAACTACCCGCTCAGCATATGCTCTGATCAAAATTATACGTTTCCAAAAGTGATCAACCATCAATTCAGGAACATCAAGAGGCAAACAATGTCTATATTTGAAGATCAGATTTCAGAAAATGAAATTGAATTGGAAAACCGGGAATGGCTTGACTCTCTTGAGTACGTGTATCAAAACCAAGGTCCTGACCGCGTAATCATGCTTTTGCATCGGCTCCATTTCAGCGTGCAGGAAAAAGGAATTCAGCTCCCCTTCACGGCCAATACCCCCTATATCAATACAATTCCCGTGGAATCTCAACCCGTTTTTCCAGGCAACCGCGACATCGAGCGCCGGATCAAGAGCATCATTCGCTGGAATGCCATGGCCATGGTTGTCCGGGCCAACCGCCGACATGCAGGCATAGGGGGCCATATTTCGTCTTTTGCCTCCAGCGCCAACCTCTTCGAGATCGGTTTCAATCATTTTTTCAGAGCTAAAGGCTTCCGGAATTCCGGTGATATCGTTTATTTTCAGGGCCATGCTGCACCAGGTATTTATGCCCGCGCTTTTCTCGAAGGGCGCATCACCACAAAACACCTGGAGAATTTTCGACAGGAGCTTCAACCTGAGGGTGGCCTGTCCTCTTACCCACACCCCTATCTCATGCCGGACTTCTGGCAGTTTCCGACGGTGTCCATGGGATTGTCGCCTATCATGGCCATTTACCAAGCCAGGTTTATCCGCTACATCGAAAACCGCGGTATCAAAAAAAAGGACGACCAGAAGGTCTGGGGGTTTCTCGGAGACGGTGAACTGGATGAACCCGAGTCTCTCGGCGCTATAACGCTGGCCTCCCGTGAAAAACTCGAGAACCTGATTTTTGTGGTTAACTGCAATCTGCAGCGGCTTGACGGGCCCGTGAGGGGCAACGGTAAAATTATCCAGGAGCTTGAAGCGGTTTTCCGTGGCGCCGGCTGGAACGTAGTCAAAGTCATATGGGGCGATGACTGGGACCCCCTGATCGCCAGGGATAAAACCGGCCGATTGCTGGAACGCATGCAAGAGGTTCCGGATGGCCAGTACCAGTTGTACTCCGTATCAGATGGGGATTTCATACGCCGAGATTTTTTTGGCAAATACCCGGAACTGCAGGAAATGGTCAAAAATTACTCGGATGAACAGCTGCATAAACTTCGCCGCGGCGGGCATGATCCCCAAAAGGTATACGCCGCCTACAAAATGGCAGTCGAACATAAGGGCTCCCCCACGGTTATCCTCGCAAAAACCATAAAAGGATACGGCCTGGGAGAAGCCGGTGAAGGCCGCAACG
Source organism: Deltaproteobacteria bacterium (assembly GCA_019313725.1). Classification (GTDB taxonomy): domain Bacteria; phylum Desulfobacterota; class Desulfobacteria; order Desulfobacterales; family B30-G6; genus JAJDNW01. The sequence goes on along the minus strand of JAFDAT010000230.1, from coordinate 4,064 downwards.
TCACCCATCAGCAAAAGAAGCTGAACGAAACCGAACTGCGGCATTTCAGAGACCGTTTTGACATACCCATATCCGATGCCGACATCACGGACGCACCTTTCTATATGCCGGCCCAAAACAGCCTTGAAATAAAATATATACGGGAACGCCGGGAAGCCCTCGGGGGGTACCTTCCGGCGCGCTACGTTTCCGTGCCGGCTTTCCGGCCACCAGGGGATGAACTGTATAAGGAGTTTACTACAGGGACTGGCGAGCGCGAAATTGCGACGACCATGGCAATGGTCCACCTGCTTGGAAAACTTCTGGCGGACGAGAAACTGGGCAAGTACATCGTACCCATTGTACCTGATGAAGCCCGGACTTTCGGCATGGAAGTACTTTTTCGTAAATTCGGTATTTACAGCAGCCAGGGCCAGCTGTATGAGCCCGTTGACAGGGAAAGCCTGCTGTACTACAAGGAAATAAAGGAAGGACAGATTCTGGAAGAAGGCATTACCGAGGCCGGGTCGCTCTCTTCGTTTATCGCCGCGGGAACCGCCTACTCGAGTTTTGGCGTGAACATGGTTCCGTTTTTCTTCTTCTACTCCATGTTTGGATTCCAGCGTATCGGAGATTTAATCTGGGCAGCCGGAGACAGCCAGACCAGAGGATTTCTACTAGGCGGGACCGCAGGCCGCACCACGCTTGCCGGTGAAGGCCTGCAGCACCAGGACGGCCACAGCCACGTGATGGCCTGCACAAATCCTTCCGTCGAGGCCTATGATCCCGCATTTGCCTATGAAGTTGCCGTCATCGTTCAGGAAGGCCTCCGGCGCATGCTCGAAGAGGGTGAGAGCGTTATCTACTATCTCACGCTCATGAATGAATTTTATCGTATGCCGCCCATGCCCAAGAATGTCAAAAATGGCATTTTAAAAGGGATGTACAAATTCCGTGCCTCTGAAAATCGGCGCGACAAACTAAGGGCCCATCTGCTTGGCAGCGGTGCCATTCTAAACGAAGCCTTGAAGGCCCAGGAAATTCTGGAAAATGATTTCGCAGTTTCCGCCGATGTGTGGAGTGTGACCAGCTACAAGAAGCTCCACATCAACGCCATTGAAACAGAGCGCCGAAATATACTGAACCCTGACAGGGATGCTGAATTGCCCTATGTTAGCCATTTGCTGCGCAATGAAAAAGGGGTATTCGTGGCCGCATCCGATTATCTCAAGATGCTGCCGGCCTCGATCGCACAGTGGATTCCGGGCAGGTTTGCGACTTTGGGAACGGACGGTTACGGACGCAGTGATACGCGTGCCGCGCTGCGGAGCTTTTTCGAGGTCGATGCACGACACATCGCTTACACAGCACTCGTAACCCTATACCGGGAGAGACGTATCGACCTGTCGACCGTTACTCAGGCACGCAAGCAACTCGATATCGACCCTGAAAAGGCGAGCCCACTTCGTTGATAGAGGTACGCTGTACCGATTCAATTATTCCTTCAGATTGAGGTAAACACATGGTTCAGGATATTGCCATACCCAATATCGGTGAAAAAGTGGAGTCCGGAACGGTTGTCGCCATTCTAGTCTCCATTGGAGACAGCGTCGTCAAAGATGACGGCATCGTCGAATTCGAAACAGAAAAAGCGGTTGTGGAAATACCTTCCCCGTTTAATGGGAAAATCGTCGAAATACTGGTTCATGAAGGCGACGAACTCCATATCGGAGCCGTGGTTGCCCGGCTGGAAACAACTGATGCTGCTGAAAAAGTTGTTTCTGGCGGGCGCAACGACGACACGATACCGGAAGAAACAACAGCCAAGGAAAATGCACTTCCGGAGCTGGACCCAAAAGTCCTGATGCCTTCTGCTGAATCTCCATCCGGGGATGACGAAGCGGCAGATGTACAAGCATTTCGTTCAGAGATTCCGGCCCCTGCCGCACCGTCGGTGCGCAGGCTCGCCCGTGAACTGGGTGTCGATATACGGCATGTTCAAGGTTCGGGGCCTGGCGGTCGAATTTCCGACAAGGATGTAAAAAATCATGTCAAATCCCGGGCAACCGTGCCAAAGTTGGACAGCAAGGCCTCTTCCAGCCAGGACCCGCATATGGACTTGCCTGATTTCACCCGGTGGGGCCCCGTGGAAACGGTGGAATTGACCACGGTTCGGAGAATCACCGCCGAGAGTATGGCACATTCGTGGCGCACCATACCGCATGTCACCCAATTTGACCGGGCCGATGTTTCCCACGTTCAGGAGTGGCTCAAGATCGTCAACAAGAATTCCGAAAAAAACGGCGCTAAAGTGACCCTGACAGCCGTGCTGCTGAAGGTTGTGGCCCATGGACTCAAGAAATTTCCCAGCTTCAACGCCAGCCTCGACATGCGCAAGCAGCAGATCTATCTCAAAGGCTACATCAACATAGGACTTGCCGTTGACACCGAGAGAGGTCTGCTGGTCCCGGTGCTTCGTGAAGTTGACCAAAAGTCTATTTTGGAAATTTCCGGTGAAATCAAGGATCTGGCCGAGAGAGCCCGCACCAAGCGCATCAAACCGGATGAAATGGAAGGCGGCACCTTCACGGTGTCGAATCAAGGTGGAATCGGAGGCGTTAATTTCACACCTGTCGTGTACTGGCCCCAGGTGGCCATTCTGGGGGTCAGTAGCACTGCGGTCGAGCCTCGCTACATGGATGGCGAGTGGCATCCCAGGACCATGCTTCCGCTGTCCATGTCCTATGACCACCGCCTGAACGATGGCGCTGACGCAGCCCGATTTCTGCAATGGATATGCCATACACTCGAATATCCCATGGCGCTGCAATAGGAGAACACGGCATGCACCAAAGCAAAAATCACACAGCGGACCTCGTGGTAATCGGAGCCGGCCCTGGTGGATATACTGCCGCATTCCTTGGAGCCGACCTTGGGATGGATGTCACCTTGATTGATCCCAATCCCAATCCTGGCGGCGTCTGTCTCTACAAGGGCTGTATCCCGTCAAAGACGTTGCTGAATGCGGCTCGTTTGGTTCACGAGGCCGATGATGCAGCAGACATGGGCATCACCTTTTCAAAACCGAAAATTGATATCGACAGACTGCGTGCCTGGAAAGACGGTGTGGTGGAAAAACTCACCGACGGGCTTGGCCGGCTTGTATCCCAGCGCAAGATCACATACATCCGCGGCAATGCAGCCTTTACCGGTAACTGCAGCCTTCAGGTCGTTTCCCAAGAAGGCGGCTCGCAAGAACTGGCCTTCAAGCATGCCATCATTGCCACCGGATCCCGACCTACCGAGCTTTCAGGCCTCGGTAAAGATAGCCGATTCATGCTCGATTCAAGTTCAGCCCTCGATCTAAGGGATATCCCCCAGCAGCTTCTGATAGTTGGCGGTGGCTATATCGGTCTGGAACTGGGAACTGTTTACGGCTGACCGTGATCTGGTCAGGGTCCTCAGCAAACGACTCGACAGCCTCTTTGACACCATTGCCCTCAACACCCGGGCTGAGGATTTCAAGGTTCAGGAAGACGGCGTTGAGGTGACGCTGAAAGGGCCTGAAGATGTAGAATCCCATAAACTTTTCAATAAGGTTTTGATCGCAGTTGGTCGGCAGCCGAACAGTGAGAGGTTGGGACTGGAAACGGCCGGTATCGACATCGGCAGCCAGGGATTCATCAAGGTCGATTCACAATGTCGGACCAACCTCGTCAATGTCTTTGCCATTGGTGACGTGGCCGGAGAACCCATGCTGGCGCACAAGGCATCTCATGAAGGACGCGTGGCCGTAGAAGTCATCGCTGGAAAAAATGCGGCCTTCGAGCCGGCAACCATTCCAGCTGTCGTGTTTACGGATCCGGAACTTGCCTGGACAGGACTGACGGAAAAACAGGCCAGGGAGAAGCGGCTCGATTTCCAGGTGTCCAGATTTTCCTGGGCGGCATCAGGTCGTGCAGTGGCGATCGGTCGCACGGATGGTATGACCAAATTAATCATTGACACCAATACCCAACGCATTCTAGGTGTGGGAATTGTCGGTACAAATGCCGGCGAGATGATAACTGAAAGTGTCCTGGCAA
>JAFDAT010000560.1 GCA_019313725.1 Deltaproteobacteria bacterium | reverse complement strand
GATCAGGCTCACCCTTATTGATAACACCGAGGGCATATGCACCTTCAAGGATCTTCGTTGTCTTCACCACTGCGGCAAGCAGGTCTTCACCTTTATCAAGATAGTCATGGATTTGATTTACAATAACTTCACTATCTGTATCGGAGGTGAAGTTATAGCCAAGACTTATTTGTTGTTGCCTGAGTTTCTCGTGATTTTCGATAATACCATTGTGGACTAACGCAAGCTGATCACGACAAATATGGGGATGGGCATTCTCGATTGTAGGTTTTCCATGCGTTGCCCAACGTGTATGGGCAATTCCTGTTTTTCCAGAGAGTTGATCACCATCCAGCGCCCGCTCAAGATCCTCGATCTTTCCGGCTACCCGGGTTCTTTCAAGCAAGTTATCACTATTAAGCACAGCGATTCCGGCGGAATCATAGCCTCTGTATTCCAGGCGTCTTAAGCCTTCAAGTAGGATAGGTGTTACATCCCTTTGTGCAACAGCGCCAACTATGCCACACATATTGAAACCCTATTTATCATCGTACATTACAATCATGATTGATTCGATAGTATTAATAATCACCATCCTCAACCCCGAGCACTTCATTTTTAATATATTCTCTGGCTTTTCTCTTTAGCACAATCTGGTTATTCGGTGTCAATTTAGTCATTGCTGATAAAGCCTCCAGTGAAGGTCCAGCTCTAGGGTGACCTTGTCTGTGTGCTGCGTAAAACCAAATAAACGCATTCTCAAAATCCCTTGGCATACCATGGCCTGATTCATACATAAATCCTAAATTTCTTTGAGCATCAGGGTGACCGCTTATGGCAGCTTTTTCATACCATTTTTTCGCTAGTGTATAGTCACGTTTAACAGCAAGTCCAAACTGGTAATGTATACCCAAAAAATTTTGAGCTTCAAGATCATTCTGTTCAGCTCTTTGCTTCCATATGGAGAAAGCCGTTGCGTAATCACCTTTATCAAAAGCTCGTTTGGGATCAACATCCTCAGCACATGAAAATAGTATGAGAACTACGCATAGTACAAATGATGTCTTAAATTCCATGAAAGTATACTTATTTAGGTAATGCTAAATATTTTATGTATTTGTGCGTATTCTAACTGATGTAAGACAATGAAGGGAGTCACAATCATTTACTAAAAACTACATACCATCATATCGACCAGGCTGAGATTCACCAATACTTCTAAATGGAATAGTTTATTTGAGAAAACGTGCTCAATTTTGATTTAAACATGTCTGGTCGGGGTGAGAGGATTCGAACCTCCGACCACCGGCACCCCATGCCGGTGCGCTACCAGGCTGCGCTACACCCCGATGTAAAAAAGTAATCTCTTGAAAAGGATATGAATTGAAAGGCAGAAACCTGACCATTAACCGGCAAAATATTTCTAAATCTATCTTCTCAGAAGATCCAGTACTTCTTCCAGTTCAACGCGAAGTTGTCTCACGGCATCATCGCCAGACAAACGCTGGCGTGCACCACCAATAGTGAAACCTTGCTCATACAGCAAACTTCTTATTTGCCTGATGAGGATAACATCATGTCTCTGATAATAACGCCGGTTGCCACGTCTTTTCAGAGGTTTCAACTGGGGAAATTCCTGCTCCCAATACCTCAATACATGTGGCTTTACCGCACATAATTCACTTACCTCACCAATGGTGAAATAACGTTTACCCGGAATTGTAGGTAATTCTTTATTATTGGACGCTTCCAGCATATGCCTCTACCCGTGACTTAAGTTTTTGTCCTGGACGAAATGTGACTACACGTCGTGCACTAATGGGAATTTCTTCCCCTGTTTTAGGGTTTCGCCCTGGACGTTGATTTTTTTGTCGTAAATCGAAATTTCCAAACCCGGAAAGTTTAACCTGGCTACCAGATTCAAGCGCGCCACGAACTTCTTCAAAAAACATCTCAACCAGTTCTTTGGCTTCTCTCTTATTCAGGCCAAGCTCGTCATACAAACGCTCTGCCATATCCGCTTTTGTCAGTGCCATTCTTTCATTCTCTGAGTGATGCTCCAAATTCTTTACGGAGGCCTTCCAGAATACTCCCCACCGCTGACTCTACTTCATCATCTGTAAG
>JAFDAT010000229.1 GCA_019313725.1 Deltaproteobacteria bacterium | reverse complement strand
TACAAAAACCAGCCGATGACAGTCCATGCCGACGCCGGGGCTTATACAAGACCTGAGTTGAACAGCATGCTTTTAGGGGTGCAGGAAGACTTTTCACCTGCGTTCGATTACCGCATTTTACCGGATGATATAGGCACTTTTACCATCACAGAAAATGGTCATGAATGGGATGCTCTTATTGAAGCAGAGGCACGTGTCTCGAGCTTTTTCCCGGATCTAAATGACGCCCGTTTTGAAAGCTACGTGACCGGCCTGTCAGGCTATACGCCGGATGGCCACTTCATTCTCGGGGAAATCGACGAGAGACCGGGGCTTTATGTGGCAGCGGGTTGTTGCGGCTCAGGGGTCATGTCCTCCGGCGGCATCGGAGAGGCGATGGCTGGATTGATCATAGAAGGTGAAAGCCCACACGACTTGATGCCTTTCAGGCCGGATCGATTTGGAATTGTGGATCCGACCTCAGCGAAATTTCAAATACTTTGTGCAAAGGCAAGAGCCAGGAAGGCCGAATAATATTATGAGTGCCATGGAGATCTCCAGCACAGAACCACCCAGCCAAAATTGTTGATACCATGTTATGGTATCGGCATTAAGATATTTTAGCATGATAGTTGCATTTTCATGATATATTTCACCTACTATTTGTAAAGACTTCCTGGTGAAAATTACACAACAAATATCCAAAAATTGATTGCCGCTGAAAAGCGTTGATTACATCAAGCCCGGCGATCCCTTCCAACTAAAGACTTTGTAACAAAAGGTTGGATTCATAATTGATAGAAATTAGTTTACATAATCCTGTAAATTTTTAACGCTTTACTGGGGCATATGCCAACTGTTTTTTCTGAGAGAGCCATTCAATTTGTGAAAATATCACCCACCCACGAAATCCGTGATAAGTCTGCCTTAGCGGCATCCAGAGAGCAGTAACCAGTATCTGGCTACAGTTTTACGATCATTTTACCGAAGTTCTCACCTTTGAAAAGACCGATAAACGCTTCCGGGGCTTTCTCAATACCTTCCAGGACGGTTTCCTTCCATGTTATGGTTCCCTCGGCAATCCATTTGCCCATGTCCGATTGGAATTGCGGCATTTTGTCAGCAAATCTTCCCACGATGAACCCCTCTATCTTGAGCTGCTTAGCGATGACGTAACTCAGGTTTGCAGGGCCGGTTGGGCGTTCGGTGGCATTGTAGTGCGCAATCATGCCGCACATGACCAGCCTTCCATAGGTGTTCATGTGCTCGAGAGCCGCTTCCAGGTGTTCGCCGCCCACATTTTCGTAGTAGACATCGATGCCGCCAGGGCAGAGGCTGCCCACGGTTTCGATAAGGTTACCGGCGGTTTTATAGTTGAAGGCCTCGTCGACGCCGGCCACCTCTTTGAGCCAGGCGACTTTTTCGTCCGACCCGGCGCTGCCGACGACCCGGCAGCCCTTTATTTTGGCAATCTGGCATACAATCGAGCCCACGGCACCCGCCGCGGCCGACACGAAAACGGTTTCGCCCTTTGCCGGTCGACCTATTTCGAGCAGGCCGCAGTAAGCGGTCAGGCCCGGCATGCCCAGCGTCCCCAGGTAGGCCTGAACGGGAACCTTTCCCGGGGCGATGCGGGTCAGGCCGCCACCGTTCGACACAAAATATTCACGCCAGCCCAACATGCTGAGCACGAGGTCGCCCGGCTTGAATTTGTCGTTGCGGGATTGTACGACTTCTCCCACACTACCGCCTTCGAGGGGTTGCCCGATCTGAAACGGCGGAACATAGCTTTTCCGGTCCACCATTCTGCCCCGCATGTAGGGGTCGACGGACATGAAAAGGTTTTTGACTAAAAGTTCATTTTCGATAGGCTCCGGAAGGGTTGTTTCTGCCAGTGCGAAGTTGTTTTGTCCGGGTGTCCCCACGGGACGGGAGTTTAACCTGATTTCACGACTGATTATATTTTTCATTTCATCACCTCAATTTATGATTGCTGGGTTTCAACGATTACGATTTAAAGATCAAACCAATAAATTAATCATTATATTAGCTCAAATCAAATTTTAACGGGTATTGCGAAACTCCCCCAGCATATTGGGGTGGTGGATTTCGTCCTCCATGTCGATGGTGTGGCAGACACGGCACCCGCTGTCTGAGCCGAGGGGATAGGGGGTTCCCTGGTACTGGAGGGGCTGCAGGTTGTCCCGGTCTTCACCGTAGGGGTTCCTGGTCGGATAAACGGCATGGGCGGCACCGTGGCAGGCCATGCACATGAGACCGGCATCGTCGGTACGGTGGCGGAAGCGCTGATCGGCCTTGTCGGTCCAGGTGTTGTATTCGACCTGATCGGTTTCAGGCGGTTCGAAATCGACGTGACAGTTCATGCAGTCGGGTTGGTTGGTCCAGGCTGTCCGCGGTTCGACCAGGCTGTGGGCATCCACAAATTGCGAGGTCAGGTGTTTCATCAGGACATTCGCTTTCCGTTCTTTACCGGCCTGTTTCTCGGCAGCCAGCAAACTCAGGGCGTGATCCTCGATGGAAAGATGGCAGCTGGTGCAGGTCAGCTCGATTTCACGGTGTATGCCACGAAAACCACGTGTCATTCCATGGGATGAGGATGTGTGGCAGGTGCTGCAGGCATCGTCACCCATGCCGCTCAGATAGTTGGCATGAAAACCGTGCATGGATGCCGAGAGGCTCAGGCGCTCAGGGTCGCTTTCGATCCCGGTTATATTGCCGGCGTGGCAGGATTGACACAGGCGGGGTTGTCCCTTCCGGGCTGCCGAGAGCAGGTCGGTTTTGCTGATCCTGTCGTGGACGGCCAGTATGTCTGCGGCGGTGTCGTCACCGATGCCGGCCTTGCCGTCAAACCGCCAGGGACCGCCATGACAGTTTCGGCACCCCATTTCAGTGGAAACCGGGGTGACCAGGGCTGTTTGAGCCAGAATTTTTCCGTTTTCCGAATCTCGGGCTTCTAGCTGGAAGAGGGGATAGGGGTTGAATGAACCGCCCTTTTTATAGGGAACCACGGGCAGGTGATCTATGCTGAACGCCATCAGGTCTTCGTTGAATTTCAGATTTCCACTCAAAGTGTTGCCCGTGAGACCGGTATCGGTAGGAATCACCTTGCCCATCAGGGCACCCGAAACTTTCCAGAAATCGACATAGGCCGAAGGGTTTTCATGGCCTTTCTCCACGGCATAGACGAGGTCCACGTCACCGGTTACAATCTCGGGTGTTTCACCCCGCCGGATCAATTGAGCATAGATGGAGCTTGCCGGCGGTTGAAAGGACCAGTAACGATCACTGTCGGTCATGGCATGCATGCCCCTGTCACTCCAGGCCAGCAGCACATATTGGGCCGTGGGTTCGTCAAATGTTGGCGGAGTGATCGGGATTTCCACTGGTGTCAATTGCAGCGTCTGTTCTGTTTTGACATGCAGCACACTCACGATGTAGCGCGCAAGCGCGTGCAGCTCATCTTTTGTTCCCATGAAGGGCGGCATATAGGTCAGGATTTTTCCCTGACCGTTCAGCTGGGCCTGCATACCCAGCAGTGAAAGCTTTTTGGTAAGCGGCAGGATGTCATTGATGGGACCACCGATGGAATGACAGCCCATGCACGATATCCTGAATATTTCCCGGCCGGCTTCGAGCGTGTTGGCCTGGGTCAGGTTCCTGTTTTCCACCCACTTAGCTGTTTGCAGAATCCCTTTTTGATTGATTTTATCCTCTTCTCCCACCCTTACCGCAGTAGAGTAGGTGTGTCCGTAGATGAGGTAGGGTCGTCTGCCTGCCTCCCGGATCCACTCGAAGGCACCCATGTAGACGAGACCGGCCAGGAGACAGGTAAAGGCAACCGTGATTTGAATGCGGGCCGGGATACGGGCGCGCATGAGCAGCCCCAGGGCTAGAAACAGAGGCAGGAGCCAGCTGAACAGGGTAACGGCCGGTACGATTTCAGGAGAATGGCTCAAGATCATCAGCTTGATGTTTTCAGGCAGTACGTACAGATACCACAGAGCAGACAGCGCCATGAACGGCAAGGGAAAGATCAGCCATTTGCTGCAGTAAGCGATCATTTTTTGCCTGAATTCGGGCTTGCCGATAAACACGGCGGTTATAAATCCGAAAATACCGGCCAGAAACAGGGCCAATGCTGTACGAAAGCAGAGCGCGGGCACCATGGAGGGATTGAAAAAACCATCCCAGAAACTTTTTGTTTCCAGCCAGTCGCCGGGGGTGAGCATGAAGTCGATGATGGCATTGATAAAAAAGAGGGAGAGCCAGGCAAAGATAAAATAGAGCCATCCGATCTTCAGGTGGGATGCCCTGCTTATTTTTTCGAATTTGTAATAGTAGAGAAAGAGGGCGATGATTTCTACCAGAAAACAGACCCACTCGGTGGCAAAGCCAAAGACAAATATATGCACGAGGGTCGAGGTTGCGGTTGGACTCAAAAGCGATATGGTAAACCAGATACCCACGCCGGTGATTCCGGCGAACACCATCGTCAGGAGCAGAAAGAATTTGCTGTGGGACTTTGTGTAAGCCAGAATTTCGGAATCATTTTCACGGTAGGCCTTCATTTCCGTCAGCACGAGAAAGAGCCCCCCGCCGACGGCGAAGTGGGACACATAGACGTGCACCACCGCGATGATCACCATCCAAAAACCGCCCCCTGAAAAATACAATTCCCAGACCGGATAATTCATGAGCGCGCCTCCGTTTTGTTCCCGAAGGCGAGCTTGAGCATGTAGGCAATGGCGGCGCCTCCGATGCCAAGTGCTATGAGAAACAGGATCAGCGAACCGTACTGGGGATTGGTTTCCAGCATGGCGAGTTCAAAATAGGGTTTGAGAAAGGCTGTCCGCATCTGGTCCCGCATCAGCACCATGACAAGGATGGTCAGGATCGTTACGCCTGCACAGGGCCGGACCCTGCCCTTGAAGCCGAAAATCAGCGCAAGGATCGTACCCAGCATCCCCAGGATGAAAAGGGCTGTCGCCGGTGTACTGCCGCCCATGAATATGCGGGCAACATGTTCGGGGAGCGTAAAGAGCCACCAGGTTCCGATAGCAAACTGCAGCAGGGTGGCGCCGATGAACCAGCGCAGGCTTTGTTGGATCCTTTCCTGGTAATGGTTTTCATGGCGACGGGCTTTCAGCTCCCACACGATGGCCAGAAACAACCCGCCCCCGGCAACGGCAGACAGGACAAAATGAAGGTACCGCGGGATCAGTGTTGGCTCGGCAAGGTTCAACAGCGTGCCGCCCGGGGCGTCAAAATATCGCACCCAGCTATCAGGTGACAGCATCATGGTCATGTTATTGGAGAAGAAAAAGCCGATGATGAGCAGGTTGACGACGGTAATGGCCATGAAGATGGTTCGGGCCGAACCGGCTGCGTCGAACGTATAATGGTAGAGGTAGGCACTGTAGTAGGCGATGATCAGGATGGCCGTGATGGAAAGCCAGTAGACCGCCATCAGCAGCGAACTGGTGTAGATGAACTGACCGTACAGCACCTGGATGAAAAGCAGAGGGGCAACCCCCATGTTTACGGTAAAGGCGATGGTGTAGGGCAGCTTTGCGCTGATTTCCCTGTTAATCGACGTTGAGCCGGGGGTTTTGAACAACGACTGGGCCAGGGCGATGATGCTGATTCCCAGCATGGTGTTCATGAATAAAAGATGCAGAAAAAAGGTGGCAATCAGGAAAAATTTTAGCCAGCCCCAGTGAACGGGGATGACGTCAGGCGTGGGGATAAGCGATAAGGGGTCCATATTTATTCCAGCGTGTTTAAGTTTGTGACACGTTCGTGTCTATCGTATGGTTGGCCTCTGTCATTTGCACTGCGTGCGTCATTAGGCCTTCGGCCGCCATTATTTCTGCAGATATCATTCTACCGCCGACATAATTCTACAATAGATTTCTGTCAGTATCTTTTAGCATATCGAATG
>JAFDAT010000228.1 GCA_019313725.1 Deltaproteobacteria bacterium | reverse complement strand
CCGATGTGCGCGATGTCATGGTGTCCGGCAGAATGCTGGTCAGAAACGGGCGGTTGACGGCGATGGACCTGGATGACGTTCTAAGCAGGGTGAATGCGCTGGGCCGGAAGATCGGTGCTTATCAAAAAACAGGGCCGAAATACTAAAATTCGGAACTACAAAGCCATCGGCGTTAGGCCATGTAGTCCAGGGCTTCAGCCCTGCCGAAACTTGATAATTGGATGTTGGATATTGATTATTGGATATTCAATTCCGGTTATACGGGTAGTTTTGGTGAGATTTTAAAAAATGTTTGTCAAGGCTACAACACAACCGTTGAAAACAGTCTAATCGCCCTCGAACTCACAGATGGAGAAAATGTTTTCGCCTTTTATCTTTTCACGTCCTTTCAGATCCGGCAGCTCTACGATAAAACCGCATTCCAATATATCGCCGCCCAGTTTTTTTACCAGTTTCACGGCCGCTTCAATGGTCCCTCCGGTGGCGATAAGGTCGTCGATGATAACGACTCTTTCGCCATTATCAATGGCATCTGCATGTATTTCAACGGTATTTTCACCGTATTCAAGGGCATAATTTTCCGAGATCGTATGATAAGGGAGCTTGCCTTTTTTCCTGACGGGAATGAAACCCACATTCAGGTGATAGGCCAGAACCGCCCCGAAAACAAAGCCTCTGGCGTCGATACCGACGACTTTATCGATCTGCATATCTTTATAGCGATGGTAAAATATATCGCAGGTTTCTTTATAGGCGGTCGGGTTCTGCATGAGTGTTGTAAGATCTCTGAAAATGACCCCTTCGATGGGCCAGCCCGGTATGGACCTGATGGTATCTTTTAAGTTCATTGATAACTCCCTACTTTTGGAATGACACGGACAAGCAACGCTTTAACCCGGTCGGCATTTTTGTTGAAAACCGTAAGAATTTCTTCCCAGGATACAGGTGCTTCATCTTCTTTCCAGCAGTCATAGTCGGTCGACATGGCCACAGCGGCATAAGGCACTTCCACTTCGTTGGCCAGCATGGCCTCGGGAGCGGTGGACATGTTGATGATGTCCGCACCCCAGGCCCTGAACATATGGGATTCAGCCCTGGTGGAGAATCTAGGGCCTTCAATAGTAACGACCGTTCCACCGTCATGGGTGGGATAGCCTAACGCCACCGAGGTTGTGTACAGAGAATTTCTCAAATCGGCATCAAAGGGTTCGGCCATGGGCGTGTGCCCGGCGCCATCTTCAAACGAATCATAAAACGTGTTTTTTCTAAAACGGGTAAAGTCGATAAACTGGTCGATAACGACAAAATGTCCCCGATCTATTTTGCGGCGCAGGCTGCCGCAGGCAGTCGTGGCCAGAATATGGGTCACCCCCGCCGCTTTCAATGCGTGAATGTTGGCCCGGTTGTTGACCTGGGTCGGGCTGTACTGGTGCCGGGTCCCATGGCGTGAAAGCAGAATAACATCAACGTCTTCTATACTACCGGCTGTAAGCGCAGAAGATGGTTTGCCGTAAGGCGTGTCCACATCCATTGATTGTGCATCTTTTAAAATATCGGCATCGTCCAGACCGGACCCGCCGATGATACCGACTACGGGCATATCATGCTCCTTTATTTTAAAGCATCAACACTATTAAAAAAAGAGGTTGAATTCAAGGAGAATGTCAACAGATATCGTGTGATGATTTTATGGGGTGGCATCATGCTGAAAACGGGATTTTCAGCGTCACATCAGGCGACCCTTCGCAGGTGTTCTGTGCTTCCCCGCGACGAATTCGGATTGTCGGCAGATGCAGTAAGCATGGCATCCATGCGCGCATCTTTTTCTGCCCACAACCGGTTCAGCCAGGTTTGAAACCGGGTTCGAAAAGCCTCATCCAGAGTGTAGTTGCCCACAAGGGAAGGGTCAATGGGCATGGATCTGATGTCGATGATGATGTCCGGTATCTTGCCGCAGACGAAATCCCAGAAACTTCCGATTTTGCCGGGGTACACGATGGTGACATCCAGAATCGTGTTCAGCTGATCGCCCATGGCTGCCAGTACAAAGGAAATACCTCCGGCCTTGCTCTTCAGCAGGTGGGTGTAGGGGGAGCTTTGCCGGCGGTGCTTTTGTGATGTAAAGCGGGTGCCTTCCACGAAGTTCATGATTGACACCGGTATGGTTCGAAATCTCCGGCAGGCCTTACGGGTAATGTCGATATCTTTGCCCCTGAGTTGGGGATGTTTTTTAAGAAATTTTTTAGAATACCGTTTCATAAAAGGAAAATCCAGGGCCCACCAGGCCAGGCCCAGGACCGGAACCCAGATCAGCTCTTTTTTCAGGAAAAATTTCAGCATGGGAATCTTGCCGAGGAATATGTTTTGCAGAACAAGTATGTCGACCCATGACTGATGGTTGGACAAGACCAGATACCATTCTTTGGGATCCAGGTTTTCAGTGCCGCGTGTTGTCAGACGGGTGCGGGAAAATACTTCCTGGTTGAAATTATTGATCCTGATCCAGGTGCCGGCGATGCTGGTGAGAATTCGGTTGCACATTTTTCGCCAGGGAGTGTACGGTACGATCAATTTGAGCAGGGTCATCAGGAACAACGGGGTACAGCAGACCAGTGTGTTCATGACGTAGAGGCCCAGGGACAAAAGCCCGCGTGTTGTGTGCATCAGTGTATTCATGAGGGACCTGATAGAGGGGAAATCAAAAAATTTCAAGGGAAATCAGGTCTTTTACATTACTTTTACAAAAGAAAAAATCCCCTGTCTGCCCACGGGGGATTTTTCTTTTGAGGTGCAGCAAATTGATTTAGAAGTTAACCTGCCACTTGGCGCCCAGGTAAAAAACAGTGCCTTCGGAGTTCCCGGCGCCGTCTTTCATTCCGTCGAAGTAACCGATTTCGGGAACCACAAAGGCGGTTTTGGTCACGTTGATCTGGGAGTTCAGATAAGTAGACATGGCGTTGTCGCGTTTGGCGCCGCTCATATCCACTTTGTAACTCACACCACCCAGGCCGGCGGCAAACTTGAAGGTGTCGTTCAGTTTGTAGCCGCCTTCAAAACCATACCCGAACCCAAAATTATTTTTTACGCTGCCATTGTCAACCACCGGCGAGGCATTGGATGCCCCTTCATAATCTGCATCGATGTTCCAGGTGCCCAGGTTCTGGCCGAACTGGAACTGACCGGCAATATAGGCCGAACCGAAAGTGTAAGTGCCTGCAGCACCCAGTATCCAGCGGTTGATACGGTCCTTGTTGTCAGCGGCATCGACGATCTGGTAGGTGCTGAAGCCGGCGATACCCCTGACGATGAACGTATCGGACGTGTAGGTGTAGTCGGCTTCGATACTGGGCAGCATCGTCTGTTCGTCGGCGGCTTTGGCGGTTGGGTCGCCCACATACTGACCTTCGAGATCTTCTGTGTCGGGATCGACCAGGGCAATATTGAAATTCATCATCGACAGCATCAGCATGGGCTTGCGGCTGAAGGTGGTACCCCAACCGTTAAGGGTGAGGTCGGCGCGTACGACCTGGCTGGAGACGGTGAAATCCAGAGGCGTGTATTCCTGGCCTACGAGCACGGTACCCTTGCCGAAATCCCAGGTGCCGTAAAGCCGTCTTACGTTGACTGCTGTGCCGTATTCAAAACGGCCGCCGATGTTGTCCGCCTTGACCGTGGCGCCGATACGGCTGTTGCCCTGCAGATCCCAGACCGTATCTGTACGTTCGTTCCCTGTATCCGAGGCTTTTGCGGATTCTGAATAAGACCATGTTTGGACACGCGCGCTGCCGTAAAAACTCCAGTCGGCAGCTGTCGCCTGCAGCGTGAAGGTACACAACAGCAGAGTGACGGCGAATACGATAATTAACTTTTTCATCTGACTTCCTCCTATTTGACTTTTGGGGTGTTGTGCGCCCTTAAAAAATACAATATTATCAGAATTATAGGCCAAAGACTGTGCGGAAGACACACTATAATAACAATAAAATTAAATGGTTGTATATCATTAACATATAATCGAGATTAAAGGCAAGTTATTTGTCTCCAAGGAGAGTGACCCTTTTTTTCATGCGGAACATTGAGCTGATTCCTGCAGACTTTATCTGACTCCCTTGGTCGCTGATTGCAGTGGTATGGATGGAAAATCCGCCCAAGTTGACAAGCCTACCATTGTGTGTGAGGTTAGCCTTTCTCCGAGGGGTCAGGGCTACCGGCGATTATACGCGGGCGGTGGAAAAACTGAAACACAATCCAATTATGATATTGATCAGGTCGGTGAATTTTTTTTTAACAGGCTTAGCCGCTTGTCGCATCAGAACCGATTCAAGGATAAGGAACGATCTCAGGAGAAGGACCGGACTCAAGATAAGCACCGGAGCGACGCGGCCTATGCTGATTCTACCCCAACTACGGGGTCTATGGTTACAACGATTGGATGAAACAGTTATCAAGTGCGGGTGGGCTGGAAAGGAAACGGACGCATGCATGACCTGATCGAAAAATCTTTTCTTCACCTGGTGGACGCCTTCTATGCCAAATGGCCGCAGCGGGTGCCGACGATACAACGCCTGAAGACATGTAAAATCATTTCCCATCGCGGCCAGCACGACAACCGGACCGTATTCGAAAATACGCTGGAAGCCTTTGACGCAGTCGAGCAGGGCGGGGTGTGGGGCCTTGAATTTGACATCCGCTGGACCCGCGACCTCAAGCCGGTGGTTTTTCACGACAGGGACTTATTGCGCATATTCAGGGATCCGCTCGTGATTCAAAAGGTGGAACGGTGGGAATTGAGAAAAAAGTATCCCTTGATTCCGACGCTCGAAGCTGTGCTTGAAAAGTACGGCCGCCGCATGCACCTGATGGTGGAACTCAAGCAGGAGCACTATCCCGATCCCCAGCGTCAGGCGGGCATGCTGTCCGCCCTTTTTTCCGGACTGGAACCCGTTCAGGACTACCATTTTCTTTCCCTCGAAGCTGAAATGTTTGCGTACGTCGATTTTGTTCCCTCTGCCGCGCTTCTGCCGGTTTCGCAACTCAATTTCAAGGCGTTCAGCCGGCTGGCGCTGGCCCGCCGGTATGCCGGCGTAGCCGGCCATTATCTCTTTATCGGCAACAAAATAGCCGCACGGCACAAGGCCGGCGGGCAGCATGTCGGCACCGGCTACCCCCGCTCGGCAAACTGCCTTTTCAGGGAACTGAACCGGGGAGTGGAGTGGGTTTTCTCCAATCATGCCGTGGAGATGCAAAACATTATTCATGCGCATATAGGGAAGGTGAAAGGTATAAGGTAGAAGGTATAAGGTAGAAGGTGTAAGGTATAAGGTGTAAGGTATAAGGTTGAAGGTAAAAGGTTGAAGGTATAAGGTTGAAGGTAAAAGGTTGAAGGTATAAGGCTGAAGAAGGTAGACCGGACAATGGGACACTTGAACACAATACGGTTTAACAGGGATAAATCTCTGCCCTGAATATTATACATAGAGCAATGAACTCGTAATGACCGGTCTGAACTTAAAACGTAACACGTAAATCGTAAAACGATCCCTGGCAAGCACCATGTGTAATATCATACTCGACTTCAAAAACGTTTCTTTCGCCTATCCGCAATCAAAGAAACTGTTTGATAACATTTCCATGGGGATTGAAGCCGGGCATTTTTACCTGCTCCAGGGGGCATCCGGGGCGGGGAAAACCACATTTCTGCGTCTGGCCAACCGCCTGGAAGAACCTTCGGCGGGTGAGATCCTTTTCAATGAGCAGCCGCTTTGCGGCTATTCCCCTACGGTTTTGCGTCGTTCCATCCTTTACTTTCATCAGATACCACAGCTTGTGGATGGTTCCATCCGGGAAAATCTTTTGCTGCCGTTTCAATTCAAGCAAAACCGGGATCTGACTGTTCCCGATGAAAAACGTATGATGGACTTTATGGAACGTCTGCTGCTTTTCG
>JAFDAT010000227.1 GCA_019313725.1 Deltaproteobacteria bacterium | reverse complement strand
TTCTCGGGGAAAACCCTTCGGGAGGTCGGCACTGCAGGCGTGGTGGGGGCGGTCAATTCAGTGGGCGCATTTCCCAGCTACAACGCCACCAAAGGCACCCTGGATGGCTGGGAAAAAATTTCAGGCGAAACCATGGTCGAGACCATTAAAAGCCGGGGGGGTACAACAAGCCACATCGGTTGCAGCCAGTGCATCATTCACTGCTCCAACGAGTATGTCGATGAAACCGGGACCTACGTCACGGCATCCCTGGAATATGAGACCATCTGGTCCATGGGCGGCATGACCGGGATTAACGACCTGGATACCATTGCACGCCTCGACTACCTGGCCGATGACATTGGCCTGGACACGATCAATACGGGCGTGGCCATGGCTGTAGCCATGGATGCCGGGTACAAACCTTTCGGTGACAGGCAGGCCGTTATGGATATGATGAATGAAATTGCCGCCGGCACCGAGTTTGGTAAAATTCTGGGCAACGGTCCTTCCGCGGTGGGACAGCACCTGAATCATCAACGCGTTCCCGCTGTGAAAAACCAGAGCATAGCGGCTTATGACCCGCGGGCCATGCCGGCCAGTGACCTATGCCACGTCGCCCATGGGGGCGGATCACACGGCCGGAAATCTCGTGGGATCTTACCTGGCGGGCGTACTTGATCACGCTGACAGCCAGGCACAGGTGGCGGCCAGCCGCCAGGCACAGGTGGGCATGGCGGCCCTGGACTGTACGGGGTTGTGCCTTTTGGCCGGTGGTGCCATTGGTGGTGCGGCGGCCGAGGCCTTCTTCAGAATGATTCAGATTCGGCTGGGCCGCCCTTTTGACGCTCAGGCCTATACGGAGCTGGGTAAACAGGTGCTGGCGGCCGAACTGGAATTCAACCGAAAGGCCGGTTTTACCAAGGAGGACGACCGTCTGCCAAGCTTTTTCTACACGGAGAAACTGAGCCCCAACGATCAGGTGTTTCCCATCAGTGAAGCAGAACTGGACAGTACTTTATCTCAACAATAAACTCCTTAGTTGCATAAACAACATGGCAAAGAATAGATAATGAGTTGTTATTATATGCAATGTTATAGCGATAGCGCCATTTCCTGGATATTCCCCCAGGTGAATTCTAAGGATGACGTCTATTTTGCCATGTTGTTTACCCTACGGGAAAGCCGGAGAACTTCAAATCCTGCGTTGCTGAAGGTTCGAAGTAAAAAACTACGACTTCACCCTCAGACGCCTTGGCTCTGAAGCCCTCCGGCTTTTGCAACGTCGGGGTAAAGATATCCCGATGAATTGCGGTTAAAGCGTGGAGGCGCGTTGAAAGTATTTAAAAATAAGGTGGCTGTGGTGACCGGTGCTGCCGGCGGCATTGGCCGGGCCATGGTGGAAAAGTTTGTTTCTGCGGGTATGAAAGTGGTTCTGGCCGGTATCAATGGTGAGCGGCTGGACTGCGTGGTCAGTGACTTGCGAAAACAGGGCGCGGAAGTGACGGGTATAGAGACGGATGTATCCCGGTCAGACCAGGTGGCCGTACTGGCCGAAAAAACACTCCAACGATATGGCGCTGTTCACCTGCTGTGCAACAATGCCGGTGTGTCTTACAACAGCCGCAGCAGCTGGGAGACGCCCCTTAAAGGATGGGAGTGGGTGCTGGGTGTCAACCTGATGGGGGTGGTTCACGGCATCCATGCCTTTTTGCCTGCCATGCTTGAACAGAAGAGCGAGGCCCACATCGTGAATACGGCCTCGACCTCCGGTCTTATCATGAACAGCTATGCGGTTCCCTACGGTGTCAGCAAGCATGCGGTGGTGGCCTTGTCCGAATCACTTCACCTGGAACTTGAAAGCCGCAACGCAAGCGTCGGGGTAAGCGTTCTCTGCCCGGGGCCGGTCAATACGGATATCGTGGATGCATCCCACCGGAATCTTCCTGCGGAAGTAACCCCGGCTGAATTGACGGCTGAAGAATCACTCCTGGAGGAAGCCTACCGGCGCTATCTCCACCAGGGGCTCAGCCCGGAAGCGGTTGCCGACCAGGTGCTGTCAGCTATACAGGAAGGCCGTTTTTACGTGTTTACCCACGACTACCATAAAGCCATTGAAACGCGGATGAAGAACCTTCTTGAAGAAAAAAATCCTGAGCCTTCGCCGCCCAATCCAACGCTTTTAAACATTATTCATTCAATAAGCAGATAATTTTTTTAACCCCGAATATATCGAACGGTATAATTATTGTGGAAGGAAATTTAAATGACAGAAGGAATTTACCGGAATTTGCAAGAGCGACTGGATACCTATTCCATGGGTTTTCCAGCCACGGATTCAGGCGTGGAAATCAAGATTCTGCAGGTATTGTTTTCCCTATCGACAAAGGCATGGGCCGCGAGGTTGGTGTGGACGAAGCCATAGCACTTTTGGTCAGGGCCCAGGAAGATGGCCTGGTCACCCAGCCGGCCACAACGCAGAACCCGGCTGGCATGTGCAACTGCTGCGGCGACTACTGCGGTGTTCTGCGTTCTTTGCGGAGTTATCCCCGGCCGGCTGAAATGGTATACAGCAATCATTTCGCCATGGTCGATCCGGACCTTTGCACGGGTTGTGAAACATGTCTTACGCGCTGCCAGATGGATGCTATATCGATCAATGAGGAAGAACTGGCTGAAATCAATCTGGATCGCTGCATTGGCTGCGGTTTATGCATCACAACCTGCCCCACGGAAGCCATGCGGCTACAGCCCAAGGAGAACGCATATACACCGCCGGTCAGCACTACCGAACAGATGGTGACGATGGCCCAGAAGAGAGGGTTGATGTAGCAATGAAGGAAATAAAAGATTGAACATCGAACATCGAACATCGAACGTTCAACATCCAACGTCGAATGTGGAAGACGCTCGCGCAGCGCAGGCGCTTGCGCCGCGTGTCGCTTCGTCACACCCATAAAAAAGAATGAAAGGAAGGGAAGTGAAATGGAGAAACTGACCCAGCGGGTAAAGGAGTTGGCATTGTGCTACCCGAAGATGCGCAAGCACATCTTGCGGGCATGCGTGATGAAGAACGAGCGTTATTTGAATAATCGCGTATTAGACACGGGGATGTTATGCAGATTGCCGGTCTGGTGAAGATTCCATATTAATTTTAATTTTTTTTGAATACGGAGGGATATCGGATATGGTTGAAATCAGTAAAGAAGTTTTCGAAATCGTAAACAAACCCGGTCGTGTAGCCGTACTGGGCACCGCAGACAAGACGGGTCAGTCCAACATCGCCTATTTTGGCAGCCTGAACCTGACAGAGGACGGTACCGTGATTCTCGGGCTTGGGAACAACCGCAGCCTGAAAAACCTCAGGGAGAATTCCAAGGCTGTACTTTTCTGTGTAGCCGAGATCCCGGTAACTTTCGGCACAGCAGGCTACCGACTGTATCTCAATGCAAGGGAGATCCAGGACGAGGGCGGTCTTTATGATACGGTGACGGGGGCTATTGCCAAACATTCCGGGAAAGAGGCCGCCAAGACCATTGTGGCTGCCGTGGCTTTCGATGTTACCGAAGTGCGCGGGCTGATCGACTGGCAGGGCTAAATTTGAATTCACACCGCCGATTTCAGCGGTGGTCTCTGATTGGTGGATCACGATTCCTGCTAATGTAGCCCAGGGCTTCAGCCCTGTCGTCGCAAGGGGTCATCAATTGCTGGTGGCGCAATATTGGACAGAATTTTCGATTTCGCTGTCCACAAAACACCAGTTTATAGCGTTTTTCCTGTTTTTAAATCGATGGTTATCTGGTTGTCAGCGGGCAAGAGATCGCTGTGCCAGGCATCAATCAGGTCCTTGCGCATGGAAAAAATGAATTTGCCCCAGAGCCCCATGCCCTCCGCCGTTGCCGGGGATGCGGGTTTGGTCTCGTCGCCGGCCAGGTGCGTCATCAGGGCTTCGGCCACCTTGGAGTTGACGCGATCGATATCCGCCTGGGACATGCGGTACTTTTTCAATGCGGCGTTTACCAGGAGAACGGATTTTTCAAGGCAGAAGTTTTGAGCATGTTGCCGGAAGTTCGGAAAAGAAGGGATCGACGCTATAAACCGGCTTTCTACACGAGCCGTATGCCCACCGGAAACAGTGATAACCCGGTAGGGGCAGGGGTAGGTGACCAGGGAACCGGTTTCGATGTCCAGAAGAAAGCTGTCCGGGTTATCAAATCTGGCCAGGGTAATGTCCTGGGCGTGGAAATGGCCGGTGAATACCAGCGCAACACCGTAGGCGGCCAGCATACGGGCGACCTTTTCAAAATCGTCCACCAGATATTTGGCATAGTACTTTTCGTTACCTTTGTAGTGCTCCCAGATACCGTGGTGCATGACAACCATGACCGCTTTATTTTGTTTTTTGGACGCGATCAGCACGTCTTCCATCCAACCGAGGGTTTCGATCGAAAATTTACCTTCGGTTTCGGGTTCGTCATGTTCCTTGTTTTCCCTCCAAAGACATGAATCCAGGGCCAGAAGCCATAGTCCCGGAACGGGTTCGGCCACATAACTCAATGATGCGGAATCATTCATCAGGGCATTTTTAAAACCATAGGGGTGATAGATGTTCTTGAATTCCACGGCGGAAACATTCGCAACTGCCAGGACTTCATCCCCCTGGTAGCGAAAGGACTCCCCGTTGGCCACATCATGATTGCCGGGAACCACGAAAACCTTCTTGCCCGCAGCCACCACTTTTTTGAGCTGCGAGGCGACCGCCTGGTGGTTGACCCGCTCCCCGTCCTTGGTCATGTCACCGCAGACGATGACAAAATCAGCCTCTATGGCGGCAATCTGTTTGACTGCCTCGGAGAGAATCTCACTGCTTTCCGCCAGCAGCTTTCGGTCCCTGTCCAGGTATTCCTGGAAGGCGCTGCCTTTGGTCCCCAGGGATGGATCATGATAATGCGGATCAGAAATTACCACAAAGCGTGTATTGGGATAGGCGGGCTTAATGGCTGTCAGGGTTTTGATGCCGTCATTGTTCCGGTATTTGAAATCGGAAGAATCGCAACCCATGAGAGCAAGGCTGACGAGAAAGAGCATGGAAGATTTTAGAAAAAATCTGGGCATATTGGTTTCTCCTAATCCGCAGTGTCATTTGATTTTGAAGACTTGTCGATATCGATGATCTTGGTGCGCAGATATTCCTTGGTTTCATATTTGGTGATATTCATCAGCTTCTGGGTCGTTTCGGTCAATCTGCTCACCTGTTTCTGAATTTTGGCAATTTTCTCATATTGGGGATGGTTTTTGGGCAATTTCATGGCCAGCAGACCGACATATCCCGACAGGGCCATCAACGGCTGATTGAGTTCATGACATATGGCACCGGCCATTTCAAAAACACCCTGCAGGCGTTCACTTTCCCGCTGGGCTTCCTCCCCGACAATTCGTTTGGTAATATCGTGCAAGACAAACAGGCGGCCTATTTTCAGGCCCTTTCTGTCTTTGAGGTCTGAAACCCGCACATCGATGAATTGGTCCCGTCCCCCTGTCATGAGAGAAATTTCATTTGGTTGCTTTGCATTCGAGGACCTCAGAAGTTCGGGATAATTTATAAGAAGGTCGTCAATTTTTTGTCCGATGGATGCGGTAGCATCGATATTGAACATGGATTCCGCGGCCGGGTTGATATCGATCAAACGGTTCTTTTCATCAACCACGAAAATGGGGTCACTCAATCCGTCGAAAATTTCTGCTTTGGCAACAGGTAGAATATCAAGCAAATTGTAGCGGAAAAACCCCCAGGCCATAGAAATGGCTACAAGGGCAAAGGCCAGTGGTCCGACATCCATATTGGGTACCGGGCTGTTGCCGGAGACGTATATGCCGTTGACGACCCACACGACAACCACTGCTGATAGAATCACGCCGGCCTGCGAGCGGTGAAAACCGGAAGAGAACACCACCTTCCTGAATAACACAATGCTCAATATTGCCGTTAAAGCATAATGATAAATGATGATCAGCCACCAGACCACGCCGTGTTTCAAACCGAGCATGGGGAATTGTCCGCTGTCTATTCGAAAATACTCGGTGAAGACCAGCTTGTGGTAGGCGTTTGTCCAGACAAGCAGGATGATAATCGCTGAAACGGCGAATAGAGTCATGGTTTTTCTACGGGTAATCCAGGCTTCATACTTGAACATGGACAGGCCAAATAGCAGGGCCAGGGGTGGCGCAAGGGCAATGCCCAGATACTGCAGCTTGGTGATGAGCATATTGCTTTTGATATCGAACCCCAGATAAAGCATCCCCTCGGTGAACGCCCAAATGGAAGATGCCAGGCAAACCAGAATCAAATACCAGGCCCCGCGTGTCTGTCTTCTGGAATATGTGTAGACACCGACGGTTAAAATTAAAAACGCGGCTGTAAAAAACGGCAAACAGTATGCCACCCGGATATCCATGGGACCTCAGAACAGATAATTATTGGTTGTAAAGTGCCAGGTTCTCCTTCAACAGATCTGCTATCGGCAGATCATAGGGGCACTTTTCTTCGCATTCGCC
>JAFDAT010000226.1 GCA_019313725.1 Deltaproteobacteria bacterium | reverse complement strand
TTTACCTGCCGGTGCCCCACAACATCCCCAATTCTTATGTGATCGATCTGGCCGTCTGCACCCATTGTGGCGAATGCGGCAACGTCTGTCCTGTAGGTGCTATTCAGCTATCTTTTGAAAAACGCAAGGGATTTACCATCCTTGTCGTCGACGATGAACGTATCGTAAGGGATTCCTTAAAAGAGTGGCTGAACGAAGAAGGCTTTTTCGTGGAAACTGCGTCCTCCGGGGCCGAGGCACTGGAAAAACTCGCCCAGGCCCACATTAACCTGATGCTGACCGATATCAAAATGCCTGGAATGGACGGTGTGACCCTGCTCAAAAAAGCCGTCGAAACCTTCCCGGAATTGTGTGTGCTGATGATGACCGCCTATGCCACCGTAGAAACCGCAGTCGAAGCCATGAAACTCGGCGCCAGAGACTACCTGATAAAACCCTTTGACCCTGAAGATATGATCGCAAAGGTTGTGCATGTATACGAAGATCTGGAAGCCGGAAACCCGATAACCCTGGACGTTGGGTCTATTATTTTTTGTGGCGGCACGGAATTCTTTAATCCGGCATCCGGGAAAAACGTATATGGCTACGGTGAAATCCCCCATGTGGTCACCAGCCTGGAACTGGAGCGCATTTTCAGCGGTACCGGCCCTAGCCAGGGGGCCCTGGTCAGGCCCCTGGACGGCAAACCCATACAAAGGATTGCCTGGCTGCAGTGTGTGGGGTCACGTGACATACAGTGTGATGCGGATTTCTGCTCCTCCATCTGCTGCATGTATGCCATAAAAGAAGCCATGCTGGCCAAGGAACGTGGTGGCGAGGATGTGGAGACAAGCATATTTTACATGGATATGCGCACGTTCGGAAAATCGTTCCAGCGATATCGGGATGCTGCCGAACAAGAGCAAAAAGTCAGATTTGAAAGAACCCGGGTCCATTCGGTAACCCGGGATGCAGCCACAGGGGATCCCGCCATCCGGTATATGCGTGCTGACGGTACTGCAAAGAACGAAATCTTTGATCTGGTGGTCTTATCCGTTGGCCAACGGCCTTCCGCAAGCAATCGGGAGATATCCGCTTTAACAGATGTGCCCCTGAATCCCTGGGGGTTTCCGGCAACGGAACCCTTCTTTCCGGCCGCTACCAGTAAAGTCGGTGTGGTGGCGGGTGGATCTTTTTCAGGTCTTAAAGACATCGGTGAATCTGTGATGCATGCATCTGCTGCCGCCCTTGAAGCATCGCGGGTGATTCATGCGGCCGGCGGGAGCCTTGCTGTAGAGCCGTCGGTACACGCGCCGGAGCCGCAAGCCGTGTCAAGGGAAGAACCGCGGGTTCTGGTAGCCATTTGCACCTGCGGCAGCCGTTTATCGGAGCAGGCGGATACAGATAAATGGACTCACCGCCTTGAGAAGGATCGTGGTGTTGACCGGGTTTTTTTTCTGGAACACGTCTGCACAAAAACGGGCTGGGAAAAACTATCCGAAATTGCCGAAGAAACCCAACCGAATCGTATCCTGCTGGCGGCCTGCCACCCGTACCTTTGTACAAACAAATTAAAAGAACTGGGCCGGAGGCTCCTTCTGGATCACGTACTGCTGGATGCTGTGGACATCATGCCCATGCATTTCGTCCATGCGGCACCACCGCAGAACTCTGCCGAGGGGCCTGGTGATGGAGCCGTGGCTGATGCGGATGTGGGATCACCTTACCGGCCGCATTCCGACCAACAGCTCTCAGCCATTGAAGTGGCCTTGTCCAGGCTAAAAAATATCGACCCGATAGCGGTTACCGCAATTCAGGTACACAGAAAAGCGCTCGTGGTTGGGGGGGGCATTTCCGGCATGCAGGCTGCATTGGCGGTTGCCGATCACGGTTACCCGGTTGTTCTGGTAGAGCAAACGGAAAAACTGGGCGGAAATCTGGAATGGCTGAACCGGACCATCGAAGACCACCCCATTGCTCCGTTGCTGGATGCAACTGTCCAAAAAGTGGAAAACCATCCACTGATAGAAATTCAATTGAGCACCGCCATAACCGAGTCTTTTGGTGAAGTAGGTAATTTTTTCACTTCCATGACGGACAGTGCCGGAACGTTGAAAAGCATCCAGCATGGAACGGTTATCCTGGCTACAGGGGGCAGCGAAGCTGGCACCAACGCATACGGATATGGCGATCACACTGCCGTTATTACCCAGAAGGAGCTGGAATTACGGCTGGGCAAAAAGGAATTCGATGCAACAGACCTCCAATCCGTGGTCATGATTCAGTGCGTGGGTTCCAGGGAAGAGCCGCGGAATTACTGCAGCCGGGTATGCTGTCCCACGTCTCTAAAGCATGCCCTGAAATTAAAAGAATTAAATCCCGATCTCGCTGTTTATGTTCTTTATCGCGACATGATGACCCCCGGATTTGTGGAAAGCTACTATACCAAGGCCCGCCAGGCGGGCGTTATCTTCATCCAGTACAGCCTGCAGAACAAACCCGGCCTGGTCCTGCCTACCGAATCACAGGAACCCCTGTACGTTTCGACCATCGAACCGCTACTGGATCGATCCATCGAGATCAGGGCGGATCTGCTGGTTCTGGCCACCGGTATGGTTCCGAAGCTCTCTTCCCGCCTGGCAAAACTTTTTGGGGCGCATCGGGATCAGGACGGTTTTTTTCAAGAAGCTGACCCCAAATGGCGCCCTGTCGATGCCCTTAAAGAGGGTGTATTCGCCTGCGGCATCGTCCTGTCGCCCCGATCGATTCCAGATGCCATTTCCAGCGCGCAGGCTGCGGCTCAACGTTCGTTGAAAATTTTATCTCACGAACGCCTGCGCATCGGGAAAGTTGTGGCCACGGTGCGACACAGCCTCTGCAGCCGCTGCGAATGCTGCCTCGACGCATGTCCGTATGGTGCCCGCAGCCTGGATGTAAGCAACGATCGGATACTGGTTAATCCGGTCATGTGTCAGGGGTGCGGCGACTGTGCGACAGTGTGCCCGAACAGTGCGGCGGTGGTTCAGGGATTTGCCGATAAACAGGTAATGGGTATGATTGATGCCGCGCTTAATTAAGGGGCCCTGGGTCCGAGGATTCAAGGGTCCAAGTGGAAAACCAATTACTAAAGGGACAATCGATCAGCCTTTGATGTGATAATAAGTAAAATTGCATCATGATAGCCGACAGGTTAATAATGAACCTTTTCAAAATCATCCGCCAGCGGCTGGTGGCCAAACTCATCCTCACGGTGGGGCTGGTCTTTCTCCTGTTTGTCTCAATCTGGGCCTACTTCAATATAAACTATCAGAAAGAAAAGGCCATGCAGAATATTGTGGGTGCTACCGACAGATTGACCACGACCATCCGTCTGGGCACGCACTACGCCATGATGCTCAACTCCCGTGACGATATCAACCAGATCATCACCAACATCGGGAGACTTCCCGAAATAAAAAATATCCGTATTTACAATAAATCCGGAGAAATAAAATTTTCCAACAGCCCTTCAGAAGTCGATTTGCCCACCAACATCAAGGCGGAGGCCTGCGATATCTGCCACCGGTCGGACCCCCCCCATTCAGAACTTGCCCTCAACGAAAGAACCAGGATTTTCAATGATCCTGCCGGCTACCGCCTTCTCGGAATTATCACTCCTATCCGTAATGAATCCGGCTGTTCAGGGGAATGTCATGTCCACCCTGAAGGGAAAAAAATCCTGGGCGCCTTGGATGTAGTCGTCTCCCTCCAGGAGACCGATAAGGAAATTCTCATCGCTCAAAGAAGCATCATCGGGCTTGCCTTTTTTGTATTCCTGCCAACTTCGGTGATCATTTTGGTTTTTGTTCTTACTTTCGTTAACCGGCCCATAAAGAAACTGATCGAGGGGACCCGCCTCATTGCCAGGGGTGATTATTCCGGTAGTGTCGAAATCGATCAGGAGGACGAAATAGGACAACTCGCGGTAGCCATCCACCAGATGAACCATAAGATTGCCCAGAAGCAGACCGCCTTGAACCAGCAGCGGGACGAATACATGGATCTGTTTCAACGGGTACCCTGTCTGATCACCGTGCAGGACCGGTCATTTAAACTCCTCCGGTACAATCGCGAGTTTGCGGACATGTTTGATCCCAAACCGGGCGGGCACTGCTATGAAGCATACAAGGGCCACTCGAAAAAATGCGAATCATGCCCGGTTGAAAAGACCTTCGCCGACGGAAAATCATACTCAACCGAAGAGACGGGCGTGGACAAAGATGGATCTATAAAGCACTGGATTGTCAGGTCATCCCCTATCTTTGACAAAAAAGGCAAGGTCGTAGCCGCCATGGAGATATCGCATGATATCACCCAAAGAAGATTGCTCGAGGTCGAGCTGGAACAGTCTGAAATAAAGTATCACGCCATTTTTAACAATATCCCCAACCCTGTATTCGTACTGGATATAAATACCCTTGAGATTCTGAACAGCAACAAGCGCGCGGCAACCGTCTACGGGTACGACGATGACGAGATCAACGGACGCTCTTTTCTGGATCTTTTCAAGGGTGATGAAATTGACTATTATGCGTTTAAAATATGGACATCTTCCATCATCAACCGGGCTAAACATATCTGTAAAGATGGAAAAGAGCTGTATGTGAACATCCGCATATCGCCTTCGGAATATTCCGGCCATGAGGTGCTTCTATTAACCACCAGCGATGTCACCAAACGTCTTGACGCCGAACAGCAGCTGATTCAGGCCAGCAAAATGGCCACCCTCGGTGAAATGGCCACCGGCGTGGCCCACGAACTCAATCAGCCCCTTTCGGTTATAAAAACAGCTTCCAGTTTCCTGGTAAAAAAAATCGAACGTCAGCAGCCCATCCAGGAAGACATTCTGGGGACCATGCTTGGCAAGATTGACGGTAACGTCGATAGGGCGGCCAAAATCATCAACCATATGCGTCAGTTTGCCAGAAAATCAGATATCGAGATGGAAAAAATCGATGTCACGACAGTTATTGAAAACGCCTTTGAAATATTCAGTCAACAGCTCAAGGTTCGGGGAATCGAAATTGTGCGGGACTTCACTCGGAACCTGCCTAAAATAAACGCCGATCCGGCTCGGCTCGAACAGGTTTTTATCAACCTGCTGCTCAATGCCAGAGATGCTATTGAAGAACACTGTGCCCAACACCCGAGTGAGATTGTCGAAAAAAGAATCAGCCTTAAAACGACCCACGCGAAAAACTATGTGTCTGTCCAGGTCTGCGACACCGGAATCGGCATCCCGAAAAATATTCTGGATAAAATTTTCGAACCTTTTTATACCACCAAAGAAGTCGGCAAGGGAACCGGATTGGGACTGTCGATCAGCTATGGCATTGTCAAGGATTGCGGGGGGGACATCGTTGCCACATCCAACCGGGAACAGGGAACCTGTTTTCGGATAAAATTTCCGGCAATTTCAAAATAACGGATTTTCGTTCTTGGCTAATGACACCGAAGGTAAATGACGCGAGGAGCGCAGACGGCACACGAGGTGTAAATTCATGCAAACTGCCGACAACAATAAATTGATACTGCTGGTGGACGATGAGGCCGACATTCGCGAGGTTCTCGGCATAGCACTGGAGGATCTGGGATATCGCGTGCTTATGGCCAAAAATGGCGAGGAAGCCCTGCGTATCTTCAAATCCCAATCCCCGCCCCTGGTGTTGACAGACATCAAAATGCCTAGCATGGACGGCATAGAACTCCTCAGGCATATCAAGCGGGAAAACCCGGAGTGTGAGGTGATCATGATCACCGGCCACGGGGATATGAATCTGGCCATAAAAAGTCTCAAGCATGCAGCCACGGACTTCATTACCAAGCCTATAAACGTGGATGCCCTGGAGATATCGCTGAGACGCGCCAACGAAAAAATTATCATCAGGGAAAAACTGAAAGCCTATACTCAAAATCTGGAAACACTCATCAGGGAAAAGACCGAGCTTCAG
>JAFDAT010000225.1 GCA_019313725.1 Deltaproteobacteria bacterium | reverse complement strand
AGTAGAAAAATTAAAGGATACAGGATATGGGGGGCTGCCCAGTTTTACCGGATCCAACTCGGGCACCTTGACCTGGCAGTGGTTCCCCAACCTGACTGCACCAGGCGCTTTTGCCCAGCTGGCCAGCGCCTACGCGGCCAAATACAAGGTTCCCGACCAGGATCTCAAACGCGCCATGGCCCACGTTTCGGCCAAGAGTCACGCCAACGGCGTGCTCAACCCCAAGGCGCACCTGAGAAAAAAGGTGACCGAGGATCAGGTCATGGCCTCGCCCATCATTGCGCATCCCCTGGGTCTTTTCGACTGCTGTGGTGTCAGCGACGGCGCTGCCTGCGCCATCGTCACCACGCCTGAAATCGCGGAAAAAATGGGCAAAAAAGATTTTGTCACAGTCAAATCCCTGCAGTTGGCTTTGAGCAGCGGTGAGGAGATGGGCTACAACGACTGGGACGGCGACCACTTCATGACTACCAGCAAGTGCAGTCTGAAAGCATACGAGGAAGCCGGAATTGAAAACCCCCGTGAGGAACTCAGCATGATGGAGGTTCACGACTGCTTTTCCATCACCGAACTGGTCACCTACGAAGACCTGCACATTTCCGAAAGAGGTCAGGCGGTCAAGGATATCATGGACGGGTTTTATGATCGGGATGGCCAGGTGCCCTGCCAGGTGGATGGCGGTTTAAAATGTTTCGGCCACCCCATCGGTGCATCCGGCCTGCGTATGCTTTACGAAATGTATCTGCAGCTGCACGGCCGCGCCGGTGAACGTCAGATCGACAACCCCACCTACGGGTTGACGCACAACCTGGGCGGTTTTCCGGCCATGAATGTCTGTAGTATTTCCATCATCGGCAAATACAATTGATGCAAAGAGCGGCATCAATTGTATTTGTGTACGCAGCTTCGCCGCTAGTATATTCAGGGTGAAAGGGAATAAGTTGAAGGCTAAAGACTGAAGGGGCGGTTAGCAAAAAACCAATAGTCCCCTTCTACCTTCAACCTTATACCTTTTACCTTATACCTTCATCCTAAACACAAAACACTAAATACACCCATGCAAATACTAAACTTCACCCCCGAACACGAAGCCTTCAGGCACCGCCTGAAAGCCTTTCTTGCTGAAGAAGTCACCCCCAACGTCGAACAATGGGAAAAGGACGGCATCGAGCCCAGGGAAATCTGGCAGAAAATGGGTCGGGGTGGATTTCTGTGCACCGACATCGCGCCGGAATACGGGGGCATCGGCGGAGATTTCCTTTACTCGGTCATCGTCACCGAGGAGCTCTCCTACACCTACCACACGGGGTTGGCCGCCGGGCTGCACTCGGATGTGGTGGTCCCTTATATCAGTGCTTTTGGTAATGAAGAACTGAAACAAAAATTTATCCCCGGATGCGTGTCCGGGGATATCATCAGTGCTGTCGCCATGACCGAACCCGGTGCCGGCAGCGACCTGGCCGGCATAGCCACCACCGCAGAACAGGAAGGTGACGAAGTCGTCATCAACGGGTCAAAGACCTTTATCTCCAACGGTATCAACGCCGACATCGTTATTATCGCGGCCAAAGATCCGGCCGTCGAAAACCCTTATCAGGCACTGTCGCTCTATGTTGTCGAAACCGGAACACCGGGTTTCGAGCGGGGTCGGCACCTGGACAAAATGGGCTGGAGAAGCCAGGACACGGCCGAGCTTTTTTTTTCTAAATGCAGGATCCCAGCAGGAAACTGCCTGGGTGAAAAAGGCCAGGGTTTCCTCATGCTCATGCAGAAACTCCAGCAAGAGCGCCTCGTGTGTTCTATCGGGGCCGTAACCGCAGCCGAGCGCATCGTGGAGTGGGTGACCGATTACTGTAAAAAAACCAAGGTCTCCGGAAAACCGCTGTCAAAATTCCAGGCCAACCAGTTTGCCCTTGTGGAAATGGCCACCGATATCAAGCTGGGCAGAACCTTCATGGAAAAGCTGGTGGCCGATCACATGGAAGGGCAGGAGATCATCGTTGAAACCTCCATGGCCAAATACTGGACTACCGAAATGGCCAAAAGGGTTGCCGACCGCGGTCTTGACCTGGTGGGTAACGAAGCCGCCATTGAAAAATATCCCATCACCCGCGCCTGGCGCGATATCCGGGTGATGTCGATCTTTGCCGGCACTAACGAGGTCATGAAGGGCATTGCGGCCAAATTCATGGGGCTTTAAGCGCCTGCGGCGCGAAATTAGTGCTGCGCACGTCATTTGGCCTTCGGCCGTAATTTGCCTGCGGCGTAATTTGTTGCTTCAGTAACCACAATAAATTACATCCGAAGGATAAATATCGGCCGAAGGCCAAATGACAAACCCAAAATATCGCTGGAACACACGGGGAATAACCCATCATCAACTTTCGTGAAAGGAAGTGGCAGAAAATGGACTATGATGCCATTGTCATCGGAGCAGGAAATGGTGGCTTGACGGCCTCTGCGGCCCTGGCCCGCAAAGGGATGCAGGTACTTCTGCTGGAACGCCACAACATCCCCGGGGGATGTGCCACCAGCTTCTGCAGGGGGCGCTTTGAATTCGAGGTAGCCCTGCACCAGCTCAGCGGCCTGGGGACACCCGAACAGCCCGGCCCGCTGCGCATGACCCTTGACAGTCTCGGGGTCATGGAAAACCTCGAATTCGTCGAAATCACGGATCTTTACAGTGTTCACATGCCGGACGGCTTTCACGCCTCGTTCAAACCGGATAAAAATCAGATCATTGCCGAGCTCAAAGAAAAATTCCCCCATGAAAACGAAGGCATAGACGGATTTTTCGACCTTGTTTATAAATATGCCGGAGACATGATCGGGGCCTTTATTTTTCGCGATCCGGAACCATCCCGTGAAAAATACCCCAACATGTACCGCTACGCCTTTAAAAATGCCAAAGCGGTTCTGGACGACTTCTTCAAAGACCCCCGGCTCAAAGCCGTCATATCGGTGTACTGGGGCTATCTGGGGATTTCCGCCGATCAGATGGCCTTTGCTTACCTGGCCATGATTCTTTTCCAGTTCATCGAATTCAAGCCCTATCATGTCAAGGGTGGTTCGCAGGCGCTCTCCAACGCCATTCTGAATTCATTTTTTACTGCCGGTGGCAGGGCCCGTTTCAATTGCGGGGCGCAGCGCATTCTCACCGAAGACAACCAGGTAAGGGGCGTGGTCACCGACGACGGTGACATTGTCGAGGCTCCTTACGTGGTGGCGAACATCTCCCCGGTGGAGACCTACACCAACCTGATCGACAAAAACCTGATTCCTGACAACACCCTGCAAGAGATGAACAGTAGAACGTTGAGCAATTCCGCATTTTCCATGTTCATCGGTTTTGACTGCGAACCCGAAGCACTTAACATTGCAGAGTCGACCAATTTCCTGATGTCCTCCACGGATATTACGCGTACGAATCACGACCGCATGAACCGGATCGATATCCAGGACGAACTGCTGGTGATGAGCTGCTATGATGTCTCCGATTCCTCGTTTTCACCTCCGGGGACATGTCAGGTCAATCTCGTGACGCTAAAATACGGCGACCCCTGGCTGGACATCCCCCCCGGCCGGTACCATGAAGTCAAATTTCGCTGTGCCGAATCCATGCTGTGTCGTATGGAGGAAATCTATCCCGAGATACGGCAGCATATCGAGGAAATCGATGTCGCCACGCCGCTTACGCATATGCGCTACCTGGGGCATCCGGCCGGATCGGTGTACGGTTTTGAGCATCGCACCAGGGATTCTTTGTTCTTTCAACCCGGCCGCCACTCTCCTGTGAAAGGCCTCTGTTTTGCAGGCGGCTGGACTGGCGACGGCGGCTTCGAACCCACCTTGCGTTCCGGTGTGGCTGCTGCTAAATCGATCCTGAAACAGACCAACAAATAAATGGAGGCTGTTATGAAAAAGGGTATCTGGCAGGAATTCGACGGATATGAAGAAATTGCCGAGGAAATAGAGTTCAGTTTCAAAGCCGGCAAAGAACGCTCTTTCGACAGGCTGATGGCCGGTCAATATATCCGGCAGCTCCACCCCCGGCAATTGAAGCTACGGATCGTGGATGTCATTGCCGAAACCGCTTCCACCAAAACCCTGCGCCTGGCACCGGTCGATGCATTGCTGCCCCCTTTCCTGGCCGGGCAATACATTCCTCTATTCCTCGAGATAAACGGCATCCGAACCAGCCGGCCCTACAGCATCTCGTCCCAGCCCCGCCAGACCGGTTATTACGACATCACAGTGCGGCGCGTCCCCGATGGCCTGGTGTCCAACTATCTTATGGACCGTATAAAAACCGGTGATCAGCTCGACAGTGCCGGTCCCCAGGGAAATTTTCACTACAATCCCCTGTACCATGACAAGCACATGGTGTGCATCGCCGGGGGCAGCGGCATCACACCCTTTATGAGCATGATCCGTGAAATCGTGGAATGCGGTCTGGATCGGACCGTCACCCTCCTTTACGGCAACCGGCAGCCGGATGACATTATATTCCACGAGGAACTTGAACGCATATCCGCAAGGTTTGACAACATCACTTACATCCCTGTCATCGAAAAACCGGGTAAAACCTACACCGGTGCCTGCGGGTTCATCAACGCCGCCTTGATCCGGGAAATTCTCGGCAGCATGTCAGACATGACATTCTTTCTCTGTGGGCCTCAGGGGATGTATGAGTTCTGCCTCCCGGAGCTCGAAAGCCTGGGTATTGAAAAACGCAAAATCAGGAAGGAAATGTACGGCCCTCCCGATAATATCTGCGACCACCAGGGGTGGCCGTCACAGATCGAGGCTGAAGACCGTTTCGAGGTAAAAATTTTAGACGGCAGGACGATCTCCGTCCGCGCCCGGGACCCCTTGCTGGTTTCCCTGGAAAATGAAGGTATCCTGCCGCCTTCGATATGCCGCTCCGGTGAATGCAGCATGTGCCGGGTTAAAGTTCTTTCCGGCAAGGTATTCCAACCGGCCGGTACGCCGGTCCGTAAATCAGACACCCAATTCGGGTACGTGCATTCCTGTATTTCCTACCCCCTCGGGGATTTGGAGATCATGCTTTAAACGCTTTTGGCTGTAATTACCTGAAAAGTAGATATGCGGTAATCCATGACGGAAGACCCGTTGATCGGAAAAAATTTCGATTTGTGGCTTTACATTTCCAAGACATGATTTATTGTTTTTAGTTAAGGATCATTTCCGTGTCTATGCGAGAAAACTAAATTCGTACACTATAAGGAACCATTTTTTATGAAAATTTCAATGCCGGATAATCTCGAGGCCCCGTTTGCCATGCTGATGAAACGAATGCCGGAAGAACTTCAAGCGGACAAACAGACTAGGGATGCCGTACTGGTCTACTTGAAATTGGGTGGTATAAGTATGGCGCGTCGATATGCTGAAGCCAGGGCTAAATTTTTCAAATACAACCCCCTCGAAATCGACACCGGATTTCGATTTCCACGACTTCAGGAAGCCACGCCGGAAGAAGCTTCCGACGGTGAGAAAACCAGCGCAGAAAACGGCGAAAAAGATGAGACCGGTAAAGATGAGACCGGTAAAGATGAGACCGGTAAAAACGATGAAAACAATGAGAACGATGAAAACGATGAGACCTTAGAGAAAGATAAAGATAGTTAATTGCTAATGTAGAAATATCTGGCATATGTCGAATTTTCGTAACACCGCTGAACGGGATGGATGGGCGCTGAAAATGTGAAGTTATTTTTGAGCGAGCCCTTAGCCGGGAGGAAACTGCATGTGCTTTGCCCTGGCAATGATTTTTTCATAGGCCGTGGAACTTCTGCGCAGGTATCGACCTACCGTAATACCGCTGTTTTTGATGTGGGATGCCTTTAAAAAGGCCTGGAAATCTTTCAGAGAATCAAACTGCTCCACAAACAGCTCTCCCCAGCAATTGGTGTAAACGGCACCGTATTCATTCTCGTCTGCGGACCAGGGAGATTTTTCGAAACCG
>JAFDAT010000224.1 GCA_019313725.1 Deltaproteobacteria bacterium | reverse complement strand
CCCACACGGATTCGCCATCCTTGATCTCTGTAGCTTTCAAGTGGGGGTATGTGGTAATCAAAAAGTAAGCCAGTGGAAGAACCCCTAAAACGATGATTATCGTGTCGGGTATGGCACGAATGTTTCCTAGGAATACCACGGGGCCGCTCTCGAAAAAATCTGCACTCCTGGCTGCCCAGAGACCATCTTTGAAGGAGACCCAGGCTTGCATTAAACCTACGGGAAGGAGGGTGATAAAGGCCATAAGAAACAATCCGCCGTTAAGCCCCCAGAAGGAAACCTTGAGAAGTCCATCATTCCAGTACTCCTTTTCAACCAGACCACGCCAGGAAAAAAGCAGCAGGGCCACGGAAAGCATGCCGTATGTTCCGAACATGGCTGTGTGGCCGTGGTGCATGGTCAGGTAAGTCCCGTGTTCATAGAAATTGATGATGGGAAGGTTAATCAGGAATCCAAAGATACCGGCGCCTAAAAAATTCCAGAAGGATGCGGCCACCAGAAAATACATGGGCCACTTATAACTGAACGTCCGGCCGGCCTTACTGATTTCTCTGTATTCCATTAACCCGCGAACCACAAGCGTAATGAGCGGTACCGGCTCCAGGGAAGAGAATATGGCACCCCAACCCACCCAGAAGGCCGCACCACCAAACCAGTAGTAGTGATGGGCGGTACCGATGATGCCGCTGAGAAAGGTGATGGCTGCCGTAAAGTAAGCTACCCGCAAAGCTGCTTTGGCTGTGGCCAGGCCCATGGTCACCATCAACAGGGCGATAACCGCAATCCCGAAAAACTCAAAGATGCTTTCCACCCAGAGGTGAACCACAAACCAGCGCCAGTAGTCTGCCATGGTGAGGTGGGAACCCTTGCCGTAAAACAGCCCGAACCCGAAAAAGGCCACCACCAGGACAGCGCTGAACACATAAAACCAGATCAGGGCGCTGAATTCATCTTTGTGCATTTTCAAATGATTGCCGACGGCCCGGTACACGATCAGCAGCCAGAAAATCAGACCGCCGAACAACAGGATCTGCCAGATGCGGCCCAGTTCGAGAAATTCCCAGCCCTGGTGGCCGAACCAGAACCACAAGTCCCCCAGCATTCCCTTGATCCCCAGAACTTCTCCGGTAAGGCTTCCCACGGCGACCAATAAGACTGCGCCGAAAAGCACCTGGACCAGAAGTCCTTGTTTGACCGGTTCTCTGCCGCCGATAATCGGTGCCAGGTAGATGGCGGATGCCATCCAGGTTGTGGCGATCCAGAAAATCATCAGCTGCAAATGCCAGGATTTAGCCCAGCTGTAGGGTATCAGTTTGGCTACAAAAGGAAGGAAAAAGCTGCCCGGATGAATCGTGTAATGGGCCATCAGCCCCCCGAAAGTGGTTTGCAGAAGGAACAGCAAGATCACAACCACAAAAAATTTGGCGGCCATGAACTGACTGGGGGTCAGGGGCATGTCAATCAGTTTTTCGGATAGGGCAACACCTTTGGGCGCACCGTACCACAATCCGTAACGATGGATACAGTAGACAAACAGGCCCAGAACCAAAAGCAATGCCATAATGCCGGCAATTGAATAGAAATAGGTTATCGTACTGGCCACGTTACCCACCATTTTGTCCGGTGGCCAGTTGTTGGTGTAAGTGTAGTCGGATCCTGGACGAAGCGTAGAAGCCACCCAGGCAGTCCAGAAAAAGAATCGTGAAATCTGAAGGCGCTGCTGTTCTTCGACAATGGTGTTCGGTAAAAAACCGTAGCGCTGTTCACCATCTTTAAAGGTTTTTTGCCAGTGCTGTTTAACCCGTTCCAGACCCTTTACCTGAGCGTCGGTCAGGGTAAGCGTGTCGTTGGCAGAGTCATAACGATTAGGCTTGATTTCGTGCGTGGTTTTGACATCGATGATCCCCTTTTCCAGGCCATCGAGTTCTTTGTAGGGCTTGCCGTAATCTTCAAGAGCGAAAGTGTCACCGATCGCCACCGCGACAATACGCAGACTGGCCGCTGAAAATTCCGGGCCGCGCTGCGAACCATGCCCCCAGACGGCGCCATGATCCATCAGGCCATAGCGTTGAAAAACATTCTGGCCGGCAATGATATCAACTTTCCCGAAAAGAACATTGCCGTTAGTGTCGACGACCTTGCCTGGATATGGCGGTAATTCTTTTTTCATTGCCACTCCGCCGCCCAGCAAAACAGCCATGGCCACGACAAAACAAATAATCGCTGTCCATTTGAGTGTAGAAAGAGACATCATGCACCTCCTTGGTATGATTTTTAAGATTAGACCATCCGTTTATCCACTTTTCTTCAAAAGTAGCTACTAAATGCATGGGACTTACAGGCTATAATACCTGATCGATGGTCATCTCGTTCAGAATTTTTTCAAACTGCTCCGAGATAATCCGCCAGCGTAGATGCAGTCCGCAGGAACCATCGCATCGATCCATCCCCAGCACACATTTTTTTTAGAATCGTCTACTTTCATGAATAGATCCACCACATCATAAAGGCGGATTTCCACAGCGGGTCTGCCCAGCTTGACACCGCCGCGCCTTCCTCGTGTCGCTACGGTCAACCCGGCCTGGGCCAGCCGGTTCAGGATTTTCGATAAGAAGTTGTGAAGAATGTCCATTTTTTTGGCAATCAGAGAGGACAGCACCGGTTCGTCAGTATCCTGGCAGGCTAAAAATCCCATGGCTCTTATAGCATATATGGCGGTTTGATTCAACATCTGATTCGATGTTCCCCGAGTAGATTCATATCAGGCGCCTTTCTGATCCGGTGCAATCAACATGATTTTCAAATCATTTACGTTTGTGCCGGTTGCGCCGGTCATAATAGCATCTCCCAGTTTTACCAGAGGCGCCGTAACACCGTGGGTTTTCAGGCTCTCAAAAAGATCAATACCTGCCTTTCGCGCCTGCGAGGCCGTCTCCCCGTCAACCATGGCGCCGGCAAAATCGGTGGGCCCGTCGGTGCCGTCCGAATCCAGTCCCACCACCACTACATTGTCCAGATTGTCGATGCAGAGTGCCGCGCTCGCGGCAAATTCCTGATTGGGCCCACCCACCCCGGTTGCCCCATCTAAGGTAACAATGGTTTCCCCCCCGCCGATCAGTGCGCAGGGCGGATTCAGCGGTCTGCTGCTCAACTTTATTTCTGATGCAATAGCACCGAAATTTCTTCCCAACTCGCGGCTCTCCCCTTCGAACATCGTCGACAGGATCCAGACATTAAAACCGAAATCCGCAGCTTTGGCCGCGGCAGCTTCGCATGCGGCAGCCCCTTTAACGATGATGAAGTCATCGCTTGTACGGTCGGCCAGGTCCGCTATCTTGGGTGTCTCACCGTCTTCTCCGGCATTTCGTAGGTACCGGCTGACACTGCCCGGCACTTTTTTCCAGAGGCCGTATTTTGTCAACGTCTTGGCGGCATCTGCTAATGTCGACGTGTCCGGTACCGTGGGATCGGTAATGTAATCCAGGGGATCGCCGATGACGTCGG
Organism: Deltaproteobacteria bacterium; assembly: GCA_019313725.1. Classification (GTDB taxonomy): domain Bacteria; phylum Desulfobacterota; class Desulfobacteria; order Desulfobacterales; family B30-G6; genus JAJDNW01. The sequence continues at coordinate 2,484 of JAFDAT010000224.1, read as the reverse complement.
ACACCGTCAGGTTGATGAGGTGCGCCCCGGGATGGACGGCCATGGCCAGGCGGCCGCCTTTGATTTGGCTCAGGTGCTTTCTGACGGCGTTGATCTCGACAATATTCGCACCGCAGGTCAGCAACAGCGCATTGACCTGCTGCTTGTCTTCCAGGCTCACCGGTTTTACCGGTAACGGTAAAAGAGCCGAACTCCCTCCCGTAATGCAGCCGAGCACAATATCGCCGGCCTGCGTTCGGCCGGCCAGTTCGAGAGCTTCCAGAGACGCTTCAAGGCCTGATTGATCGGGAATGGGGTGATCTGCCAGTAGCATACGGGAACGCGACAGTTCTCCCTGTTGACCGTACTTACAGACGATGACACCATCGGCAATCCTGCTGCCTATAATCGCCTCTAATGCTTTGGCTATGGGCCAGGTTGCCTTGCCCGCCCCCAAAAGAAAAATCCGCCCGTGTTTTTCCAGGTCGAGTCTGAGACCGCCGATGGAAAGCATATTGCCATCAAGAGACACGAGTGCCTTTGTCGCCGCATAGGGATCGGCCTGCTTCAAAGCATGCTCTATGATGTCCAGCGCCAATCCACGCAACCACCCATTGCCGTGAGACAATAGTTGATCACGGTTTTTAATGTAGGACATGTTATTTCCTTATCGCTATCTCGTAAACTTGCACTTAAATGTATAATCAACATTTATTGCGGTCGGGCAAAATTCCTGCCCGCATAGACGGCACCTGCACCCAGCTCTTCCTCTATTTGGAGCAGACGGTTGTGCTTGGATGTACGTTCACCCCTTACCGGCATGCCGGTCTTGATCTGCCCGCTGTTGAGCGCCACCACCAGATCAGAAATGATGGGGTCTTCGGTTTCTCCCGAACGTTCCGACACCTGCACGCCGTATTGATTGCGATAGGCAAACTCGGCAGCATCCAGGGCTTCCGTAAGGGATCCGATCTGGTTTACTTTAAAGAGCATGGCGTTGGCTGCACCCATATCGATGCCTTGCCGCAAACGTTCGATATTGGTAACGAAAAGATCATCCCCGACAATCTGCATGTCCAGTGCCTCGGTCAGCTTGGCAAATCCTTTAAAATCCTCTTCATGAAGCGGATCCTCCATGGAAGCCACCGGATATTTGTCTGCAAGCTGGCCGTAGAGTTCTATCAGTGCCTCCCGGTCATACGTCTTGCCATCCAGCGCATAGGTATTCTTTTTCCGGTTGAACCATGAATTGGCCGCCAGGTCCATGGCATACACCACCTCGTCACCCTCTTTATATCCAGCCTTTTCCACCGCCTTGGACATGAATTCAAATGGTTCCCAGATGCCGTGCATGGGTGTGGCAAATCCGCCTTCATCCCCGGTGTTTGTAGCCAGAATACCATATTTTTCAATCACCAGGTCCCGCAGGTGTTCGTTTATCTCGGTAGTCATGGCCAGGGCATGCTGATAGGAATCCGCACCCACCGGCATGATGATAAATTCCTGGATCTCAAGATCGTTGGCCGTAAGCTTGCCGCCATTGAGAAAATTCATCAGCGGCACCGGCAGCACATAGCAGTTCGAATTCAAATAGCGGTACAGGGGAAGCCCACAGACCGCAGCCCCGGCACGGGCGACAGCAAGGGATGCGCCCAGGATCGCGTTGGCACCCAGACGGCTTTTATCGGGTGTTCCATCCAGGGCCTTGAGGGTCATGTCAATCTTGCGCTGCTCCGTCACGTCCATTCCGATTAAGGTCTGTTGGATTTCCATGTTCACATGCTCGACGGCCTTTAAAACCCCAAGCCCCCGGTAGCGACCCGGGTCCCCGTCACGAAGTTCGTGGGCCTCGTGGGCGCCGGTCGACCGACCTGCCGGCACATCGGCCCTGCCTTTCAGTTTTCCGTCGACCCAGACATCCGCCTGTACCGTGGGCCACCCCCTGCAGTCGATAATCTCGCGTGCAACAACCTTTGAAATCCTGCTGTTTGACATTTGATTTTCCTCCCTTTCAATTAAACTTTAAAACGTTTAGATTGGGTCCAACCCAAGTTTGTGTGATATCTCACCAGCGGCCGCCAACACACCCTGAATGTTCGGTTTCAGATTTTTACGGCTCAATCGAAAATTGGGCCCGGAAATACTCAGGCTTGCCGCCACAAGTCCGCCGGCATCCCGGATCGGAGCAACCACGGAAAACGCCTCCGGCTCTCTTTCTCCTCGGCTGACGGCAAAACCCTGTTCACGAATTTTTTTCAGAGAGCCAAGCAGTTTCGCAGGATCGGTTATCGTCAAGCCTGTAAACTTGTTCAAGTCCTGATCGTAAATAACGCTGTGCTGCTGTTCTTCCGGGAGATAAGCCAGTAACACCCTACCGGCAGCGCCGGCATGCAGGGGCAGGGGTTCTCCAACCAACCCCACCCGGGCGATTTCATGCAGGCTCTCGACACGTAGAAGACACACGCGTCGATTTCCCTCCACGGTGTATAGTGAAACCTCCTCGCC
>JAFDAT010000223.1 GCA_019313725.1 Deltaproteobacteria bacterium | reverse complement strand
TGCGGGACATGGCAGACGGCATCCACACAAAAGGGCGGTATTTTATTGAGATCGGAATTGTCCCTCAAGTCATCCGGTTCCACGAGCTCCTCGCAGGTGACAATGACGTGCTCGGCAGCTTTGGCCTGTTCCACATCTGCGAAGGCAAGCCCGCTGATCCTGACGGTTCCATCCGTGGATGCTTTCTGAGCGTGGATGATGGTGACATCGGGCAGGATGGCCGGAACCAGGACGACCTTGCCGGTATCGGCCCAGTTTCCGAAAGGGTTATCCATGACACATGCTTTTTGGTCAGGCAGCTTAGGGTCCGCCGATCGGGTCTCTTCGGAAAACCCCCATTTTGCAAGGATGTCCGATCCCATACCAGACCGGGTTGGTAAAAAGGGAACGCCCAGAGCCCCGGCCATAAATCGCAGGGTCATCTGAAAATTGGAATAATCTTCAACGTCGATGCGGCCTTCCTGGACGGCTTTTTTAAAACGGATGCAGGTGGGCGCGAATCTCCCGCTGCCGCCATAAGCGATTTCCAACCTCGAAATCGTTCCCCCGCCCACGAGCTCGTCCACACCCTGGCCATTGGAGTGGGCATAAAGATGAAGTTCGCGTTTTTTTTGGCGGATGATTTCATACACAGCCGCCATGGGGTTGCGGTTTATGGTGAATCCGCCGATGGATATGTGGCTACTGTCGGGGACAAAACGCTGAATCGCCTGTGGCAGGCGCATCACTTTTTTGCGGTTGTCATTGATCATCGGCTGTCCTCAGATGGCTGGATGGAATACGTTTGTGAACAGACTTTTCTTTACACCGGGAGGCGGCCGGCTTCAAGAATAAAAAATGAATTCTTCCCGCGGCAAGCCTCGGGAAGGATTCATTTTTTATTGTTAATGGTTGATTGTTTACTGTTTTGTCGTTCTGATTCAACATACAGCAAAGCGCGTGCCAGGCAGGTTGAGTAAAGGGGGATGCAGTATATATCTATGTGAATAGACAATAAATATTTATCGATAAAAAGGGTCGACCCAATAAAATCCGTGCAAATGGCCGGGGAAAAACTGGGGTTTTACCCCTATGATCTCTTGGGCTGAAAAGAGCTGTCGGCACAACGTGATTTTGTGTTTACAAAAATTGAATAATATCAAATAATAATTTTTAAAAAGGAGTCTTTCATGTCAAATTCTAACAAACCATTTGATCCATTTATTTTCTGGACATCAGCATCTATTACCATCCTTTTTGTTCTCTGGTCGATTTTTTTCCCTGAGAATATGAGTTCAACCATTAACGCTGTTTTCGGATGGACAACAAAAAACTGGGGATGGCTCTATCTTTTAACGGCCTTTTCTCTGGTAATCGGTTGTTTTGTTCTCATGGGGGGCAAATACGGCAAAATGAAATTAGGGCTTCCTGATGACAAGCCTGAATTTTCAAATTTTTCCTGGTTTGCCATGCTTTTTGGCTCGGCAATCGCAGCCGGTATCGTGTTTTGGGGACCGGCAGAACCTGCATATCACTACATGAACCCCCCACCCTATTTCGGGGGAGAGGCCAACACGCCCCAGGCCGGTGTAGATGCAATGACCTACTCTTTCTTTCACTGGGGCCTGAGTGCCTGGGCTATTTATGCCATTCTTACCATTGCAATTGGCCATGCCTGCTTTACAAAGAACCTGCCCTTGAAATTCTCCAGTGCATTCTACTATGTGATCGGCGATAGAATCCACGGCACCTGGGGTAAGATCCTCGATGTTTTTGCTGTTTTTGCCACTCTGGGCGGGCTTGCGACAACAACCGGGCTTGTCGCCCTGCAGCTTTCCAGCGGGCTTAAATATCATTACGGCATGCAGCTGGGACCTCAAAGCATGTATATTATTATTGGGATTCTCACATTGGTTTTTACCCTTGCCGTGTATACCGGCCTTGAAAAAGGAATAAAAATCATAGGGGATATCAATATGTTGGTTTTTATTGCGGTCTGGTTTTTTGTTCTTGTGTTTGGTCCCACAATATTTTTAATTAATCTTACAACCAATGCCCTTGGCCAGTATTTGATCCATTTCATACCCATGAGCCTGTTTACAGCCCCTGGATTTGAAGGAAACTGGATAGGCGCCTGGACAGTGTTTTACTGGGCGTGGTGGATGAGCTGGGCACCTTTTGTAGCGGTATTTATTGCCAGAATTTCAAAGGGAAGAACCATAAGGGAAACCATTGCCGCAACCCTGATTTTACCCACCCTTGGAGATTTTCTGTGGTACGGTGTTGTGGGGGGAGCCGGCATCAGCTATGATGTAACCGCGACCCTGAAGGAACACGGAGTTGAGAGTGCAATCTTCGCCATCGCCCAGAACCTGCCGCTGACTGGAATTCTTGCAGTGGTTCTGATTTTTCTCATTACAACTTTTTTTCTCACAAGTGCAAATTCAGCGGCGCTTTCCCTTGCAATGTTTGTTTCCGGCCATGAGACCCCAAGCAAAAACCTGAGGGCCTTCTGGGGCATTGCCCTTGGTGCGGTTGCGGCTGTCCTGGCAGGTACGGGAAGTCTGAAAATTATCCAGACCGCATCCATTGCAACGGCATTTCCGTTGATGTTCCTTTTGCTTCTTGTTCTCTACGGTGTTTTTAAGGGATTGAATCAATACAGCAGCCAGGAAAACAGCAACAAAATCCCAGGCAGTGTCCGCTAGTGCTACTGATAACCCCGCTTCCATTCTGGGCAAGGGATGGATCGAAAAACGCCCTGCCCCTTGATGTAAATAAAGCCCGGGTCGAGCGATTTTTACCGAAGAAATGGGTTTAAATCGAGATAAAAACCGCTCGACTCAGGTAAAATGATCATGATTAAGGAGGGATAAAATGTATGACAGAATTCAGGAACTGACCGACGAGCAGAAAACAAAGATACACGATTCATCCATGGATCTTCTTAAAAATATAGGGATTGTTTTTAATGATGACGAAGCCTTGGAGATATTCAAAAAACACGGTTTAAAAGTTGAAGGACGGACTGTATTTTTTGAGGAAAATCACATTAGAAAGGCGCTGGAAACGGTTCCAAGCAGATTTACCGTGCATGCCAGGAATCCGGAGAAAAGCCTTGTCATCGGTGAAGACGATTTTGTCTTTGTGCCAGGATACGGGGCACCTTATGTCATCACCATGGATGGAAAGCAACGCGAAGCAAAAATGGAGGATTACGATAATTTCTGCAAACTCGTTCACACATCCAAATTTATCAACATGAATGGATGGATGATGGTTGAGCCATCGGATATGTCCCCTGCTACCGTGCATATGGATATGACCCTGTCCAATATCCTTTTGTCTGACAAACCTTTTATGGGGAGCCCGGTATCACGGCAAGGCGCCCTGGATGGTATTGAAATGGCCGCCATTCTGTGGGGAGGAAAAGGCCAGATTTTGGATAGGCCTGTAACGGTTTCCCTGATCAACTCCCTGTCACCGCTTCAATTCTCGGAAGAGATGACAGGCTCCCTTATCGAGCTTGCACGCCATGGTCAGGCAACTGTAGTTGCATCATTGATCATGGCAGGCGCATCGGGTCCGGTTACCCTGGACGGTGTGCTCACCCTTCAGAATGCAGAGATCCTTGCCGGCATCACCCTGGCCCAGATGGTGAAGGAAGGTGTACCTGTGATTTACGGTTCAACATCTTCTGCAATGGACATGAAAACCGGCGGACTTTCCATTGGTGCTCCGGAACTTTCTAAAAATATCGTTTATACGGCACAAATGGCAAGGTTTTACGATCTTCCCAGCAGATCCGGCGGCGGGCTTACAGACTCGATGTCCGTAGATGCCCAGGCTGGAGTTGAATCCGCGCTTGGCCTCTACACGGCGGCTAGAAACGGGATCAATTTCATACTTCACTCCTGTGGTATTCTGGGTTCCTACATTGCCATGAGCTATGAAAAATTCATTGTGGATGAAGAGCTGTGCGGCATGGTGCAGCAGATTTTGAAACCGCTTCCAATAACCGATGAATCCATTGGCCTCGAGATGATTAAAGACGTTGGCATTGGCGGGGAGTATCTTACCCATCCAAAAACCTTACAGCTTTGCAGAACGGAATTTTTCCTTCCGAATCTGATGAGCAGGTCTGATTACGATACATGGGCAATGGATGGGAAGAAAAAAACGGGTGAACTCGCGGATGAAAAGGTCAGCCACCGCTTGGCGGCCTACGAGAAGCCCGATATCGATCCTGATATTGAAAAAGAGCTTACACAATTCGTTGTAAATAGGAAAAATAGCTAAGGATTGAAGTTGAAGCGGCAATAGAAAAATCGAGACCGGAATAACAAGGGTGGAAATTATGGTAAAGGGGAAAAATGAATTCTTCCCGTGGCAAGCCGCGGGAAGAATTCATTTTAGGTGAACTTGAGGTTACGCCAATGTTGTCACGTTGTATCGGCAACCAAGGCGGGTTACCGTTGTCGACAACCCCGGTCATATCCGTGGCCGCCACCCTTTCCGCGACTGTCACCGGCGCCCATCATGAAACCCCTGCCCGCATTTGGATTGATCTTTTTCATTTCGATGATGTGCTCGATTCTCTTCTGGCCAAGATCGGCATTCAAGGCGGAAAGCTCTTTCTGGAGCTCCAGGGCTGCCTGGTTATCCGGGTTTTGTTTGGCCAATTCGCTTCTCAGGGCAAAACGTTTGACATCCCTTTCCGAGCGCAGCGATTCGGTGGCTTCGAAATGTTTCTGCCTAAGTTCATTTATCTTGGCCTGGTCTTCCTCACTCAGGTTGGCCATCATGCGGCCATACCCCTGGCCGCCGCGGCCCTGTTGTCCGCCGTAGCCGTTACAATTCTCTTGGCCCCATCCGGAACCGCCTCCCTGGCGATAGGCGAATGCGGTCCCGCCGATTCCCATCAGTGCTACCAGTGTGATTACCAGAACTGCTTTTGATATGGTATTCTTTTTCATTTTTTGCTCCTTTGCATCAGGTTAAGTTAGCGGTTGTTGTTTTGTCGCTTCAATGCAGTAATCAGCAAAGTGCATGCCAGGTGGCTTGAATAAAGAAAAATAAATCTATATCTATTTGAATATATTATAATATAATTTCTGATATCTGTATTTAGCCGGGAAAGTGGTGCAGGTGTTTGGCCGGAAAGATGGGGCAATATTACTCATGTGGCCGGCGTGTAGGTTCGAGGTGGGGTAAAAATACCCATGTCGAAAAATAAATTCGAAGTGTCAAGTGATCTAAAGTTAGCGATTGATTAAATCTCTTATGTTTTCAGGATAGTTTTCAGGGAATTCCCACACTGTTCCGCCCGCGGGTTTGGATAAACCGCGTTGCGAAGGGGGTGAACCGTATTTCAACGTCAACAGAATGTCTGTGCTGACCCAGGGACTTTTGATAAAATATCCGTGGCCGTTACCGGTTGCCGTTTCCTCGGCCGCGGCAACATCAATAATGTCGGTTTTCCGAATCCTTTTCAGGGATTTCAACTCCTCGGGTGTCAGGCCCAATTCACCGGGGGCCCCCAGGCGCGGCCAGCCAAAAAATCTCAGAGCCCAGTTCAGGGCGGTGTCATTGGCATTGGTGTAGATGCTTATGGACTCGGCGATATCTTCGAAGCCGTCCCGGTAGCGGGCAGCAAAAAGCATCATGTCGATGTCAGGTGCGGTGAAGATGACCCGGCCGATTTTAAGCCCGGTGTGGATATCTACTGCCGGCAAACCGTGAGCCATGAGCCTGATTTCGTGCAGGGCCTGGCTGACGATCCGTGCTCCGGCACTGTAGCTGAGGATGTGAATGCGGCCGACATCCGGTATTTGGGCAAGGTAGAGCAGGAGCATGCGGAAATGCTGGGCGGTAAAGGCCGCGGTTTCCATGTCTGATAAATAATCCCGGATACGTTGTCGGGATGGCCAGGAATAGGCAATAAAGACACCGGAGTATCCCAGGTAGTGCCAGAGCTCCGCCGCCACCAGAACCGGGTAGGCAAAGTCCACCTTAAAGCCGGGGACAAA
>JAFDAT010000222.1 GCA_019313725.1 Deltaproteobacteria bacterium | reverse complement strand
CCGGTTCTTCGGCGGTATGTTGGTTCTTCTGTCCATTTTCGGTCGCAAGGGAAACCTATACAAAGGAAACAATGTCCGCCTGCTGATCATCCGCGGATGTGCCGGTTCCATCGCCTTCATCTCCCTGATCACCGCCATCAGGCTGCTGCCCGTTTCTACAGCCATGGTTATCTTTTACGCCTTCCCCGCCTTTTCGGCGATTTTCTCATTCCTGATCTACAAAGAGCATATCGGTTTGACGGGCATATTGTGTATTGTCGGAATGGTGGGCGGTGTGGCTGTCCTGTTTGGGTTTCATCCGAACGGTAGTTTTTTCGGCCAGGCCATGGCTGTCTTCGGTAGCGTGTTTGCCGGCTTGACGGTGACGCTCGTCAGGAGCCTGCGGCAAAATAACGGTCCGGTAATCATCTATCTTTATTTTTGTACCATGGGCAGCCTGGTGACCCTGCCCGGGTTCATAACCAACCCCATATTTCCGGAAAGCATTCTGGAAGGACTCATGGTCATGGGCATTATCCTATCTTCGGTAATCGGCCAGCTGATGATGAACCAGGGTTTTTTCTACTGCAAAGGCTGGGAAGGCGGTGTATTCATGTCCACCGAGGTCATCTTTGTTGCCCTGGCCGGAATCGTGTTGTTGAATGATCCGGCCACGCTGCAGTTCTGGATCGGCGGTGGGATGGTCCTGGGCAGCGGCCTGATGCTGAATCGCCTGAAGGCGGCCGGATGAACGAATACAAGACAATCGCACCCTTTTACGACTGGATTTTGTACCCCTTCATGCGCGGCATCCGCCGTAATGTATTGGAAATCGTACAATATCTAAAACCCGGCCGCATCGTCGATGTCTGTTGCGGAACCGGTGATCAACTGCGCCTTTTGCAGCAAAACGGCATCAAGGCGCTGGGAATCGATCTGTCGGCTGCCATGTTGAAGGTCGCCGCAAAAGGAGCAAACCCTGTGATGTGCTTCAGGCAGGATGCCACAGCCATGGCCTTCCGGGACCGGAGCTTCAACCTGGCTATCGTCGCCTTTGCCCTGCATGAAACCGAATGGGAAAAGGCCCGGCTGATTCTGCAGGAAATCCACCGGATACTGAAACCTGCAGGGAAACTGCTCGTCGTCGACTATGCGTTGAAACAGAATTCCGGATCAATCGCCAGATCGGTAATCCATATGGTCGAATTTCTGGCCGGACAACAGCATTTTAAAAGCTTTTTACGTTACAATCGCAAAGGGGGATTGATGAAACTGGTCGACCCGGATCATTTCACTTGCCTTCAAAACCGCCACCGGGCCTTTGATTCTATCGCTGTAAGACTTTTCCAGAAAGTAAAATAATCGAGGAGAGCGATATATGTCCAAGAAGATGGTTTGTTTTTGCCAGGACCTTACCGATGCAGACATCGTTCGTGCGATAAAAGAGGGCTATGACCACCTGGAAACCCTCAAACGTTTTACAGGCGCCTTCATGGGGCCCTGCCAGGGGAAGATGTGTGCGGCCAACGTTGTAAAACTGTATGCCGAAACAACAGGCCACCCGGTTGAGGATCTGCGCATACCCACCATGCGTCCGCCGGTGGAGCCTATTTCCCTGGGATCGCTGGCACCCGAAAAGGGTGGGGATGACGATGCCTAGGCCTAAACACTATGACATTGTGATCATCGGCGGCGGCGTACAGGGGTTGTCCCTGGCCTACAATCTTGCCCTGAGAGAAACGGGAAAAATTGCGGTGTTTGATAAAAGTTACATCGGCAGCGGTGCCAGCGGGCGCAACGGCGAGATGATCCGTTCGGCATTTGGTTCCGAAGAATGGATCCGACTTTTTGACACCAGCCTGCGGCTTTGGGAAACCCTGTCCGCAGAACTGGACTTTAATGTCATGTTCACCCGCTGCGGCTACCTGGTGCTTGCCAGCACACCAGAAGATCTGGCCGCCTGCCGTACCAACTGCAAACGGCAGAATGCAATGGGCCTGAAAACACGCATGCTGAATGCCGGCGAGGTGGCGGAACTGATTCCGTCCCTGAACCCACAGGCAACCGTGGGCGGGGTCTTTCAAAAAGAAGGCGGTGTCGCCAGACACGATGCCGTTGTGTGGGCCTACGCGCGGGCGGCACGGCGATTGGGGGTGGAGATATTTCCGTACACGGAAATCGTGGCCGTCAATGTCGATACCGCCAAAATCACGGGTGTGAGAACCATCCGGGAAAACGTTCTTACCGGGATTGTCGTGAATGCAGCCGGTGCCTTTGCCGGGCAGGTTGCTGAAATGGCAGGGGTGAAACTGTTACTGGATGTCTATCGCCTGGAAATGATCGTCACCGAACCCCTCAAACCCTTTCTCCAGGTAGCACTTTCTTCACCCCATTTCTTAGCTTACATGCACCAGACCGCCCGCGGCGAATTCGCCGGCGGTGCAGAGCCCCAGAACCTCTCACCTTACCTGGGCTTGAAAAATACCCGGCACGCCGTTCAGGACATGGCGCGCAAATTCGGGTCGCTCTTTCCCGGGCTGCGGGGGGCCAAGCTGATGCGCCAGTGGGCCGGCATCGTTGCCAAGTCGCCGGATCGGGGCCCGTTGCTGGGTGCGGTGGATGGCTTGGAAGGATTTTTTCTGAACGCAGGCTGGGGGGGATACGGCTTCATGGGTTCTCCGGCGGGAGGGCGATTGATGGCGGAACTGATAACAGATGGACAGGTCCCGGACGCCCTGTATCCGTTCAATCCGGACAGGTTTGCGACCGGGCAGGCCATCGTGGAGCCTACGATCATTGGGGCAGCAGAGGATAAGGGTTGATAAAATCTTTTACCGCCCGCTGCGCTTAAGACGCAAAGTAACCAAAGAGTATAAGTAGTAGTTGATGATGCGTAGAAGTTATGATGTCATAATTATTGGCGGCGGCGTACAGGGTCTCTCCCTGGCCTACAATCTTGCCCTGAGAAAAGCGGGAAAGATTGCGGTGTTTGATAAAAGCTATATCGGCAGCGGCGCCAGCGGGCGCAACGGTGAGATGATCCGCTCGGCTTTCGGGTCCGAGGAATGGATCCGATTTTTTGACACCAGCCTGCGGCTTTGGGAAACCCTGTCCGAAGAGCTGGACTTTAATGTCATGTTCACCCGCTGCGGTTACCTGGTGCTGGCGGCCACCAACGATGAGCTGGTGACTTTCCGCAAACTTACCAGGCTCCAGAAGGCATTGGGGCTTGACACCCGCCTGCTGAGCCAGGAGGAAGTCATCGAATGGATCCCGGCGATCAACCCCAAAATGGCCGCAGGCGGCATCCTCCAGCCCGGCGGCGGGTTTGCCCGCCACGATGCCGTGGTGTGGGCTTATGAAAAAGCGGCTCGCCGCATGAACGTACGGATCAAACCCCATACTGAAGTGAAAGATATCGTTATCGACAACAATTCGGTAACGGGCGTGATGACGACGGCGGGAAAGATCAGCGCCGGCATGGTGGTGAATGCGGCCGGAGGCCATGCCCGACAGATTGCGGCCATGGCCGGAATAGACCTGCCCACCGACGTGTACCGCCTGGAGATGCTGGCCACTGAACCACTCAAACCCTTTCTTCCCTGGGCGGTCTCATCGCCGCACACCTTAAGCTACATGCATCAGACAACCCGCGGTGAGTTTGTCGGAGGAGCGGAGATAGAGCACCTGAAACCCGCTAAAAATCTGAGAAGCACCGGCGCGGCCATACAGGACATGGCCGGAAAATTTGTGCGCCTCTTTCCGGGTCTCGGCAAGGTCAACCTGATGCGCCAGTGGGCCGGGATTGTCGACATGGCCCCCGATGCCAGCCCGATACTTGGGCCCGCGACCGGGCTCGAAAGCTTCGTGCTGGACTGCGGCTGGGTATATGGATTCGTGGGGGCCCCGGCAGCCGGCAGTCTGCTGGCCGACTATATTGTCTCCGGGGAAATACCGCGGAATATCCGTCCATTCCATATCAATAGATTTAAAGAGGGCAAACCGATCAGGGATTTGTCCCTGGTCGTTCCAACAAAGAGTACTCCGTAGTTGTTTATTTGGTGTTGGGGAAAGTAGAAATAGGAGCCTTATATGAAAAATAACCTGCGTATCACCGACCACCCCATTCTGGACATTCAAAAAGGCCGGCGAATTTCTTTTCAATTCAACGGCAGAAGCGTCACGGCCTATGAAGGGGAAACCATTGCCGCCGCGTTGTATGCATCGGGTGTGCGCATCTTCAGCCGCAGTTTCAAGTATCATCGCCCCAGGGGGTTGTTCTGCATGGCGGGGCACTGCTCCAACTGCCTCATGCGCGTGGATGGCGTCCCGAACGTGCGTGTCTGCCGGGAACCGGCGCACCAGGGTGCGGAGGTGGTGTCCCAGAATGCCTGGCCGTCCCTTACGTTCGACCTGGCGGCCTTGACCGGCTATGTTTCATTTCTCGTACGGCCGGGATTTCAGTACCACCGATTTATCCGGCCCCGCTGGGCCTACCACATCTGGGAGAAATTTTTACGTCGCATGGCCGGCATCGGCACCCTGGCCGACAGCAAGCCCGCAGCACCAACCATTCGCAAGACCGCTTCACCTGAAATTGTTGTGATCGGCGGCGGCTTGTCCGGCCTGTCAGCCGTACTGAGTGCTGCCCGGACCGGTGCCGAGGTGCTGCTTGTGGAACGGGAAGCTGTGCTGGGCGGTCGCGCGCAATACGACACATCGAAAATAAAAGTAAATCTTGAAAATTCACCGTTACGCCGATTCGAGGTTGTGCGCGATATGGCCGAACAAGTGGAAGCATTGGACAACTGCCGTATCTTGAAAAACAGCACAGCCTTTGCATGGTACGATGAAGACATTCTGGCCGTTTCCGGTCCCGGGGAATTCTGGGAACTCAAGCCAGGAAGGACGATCATCGCCACCGGCTGTTACGAACACCCCATGATTTTCGGCAACAACGATCTCCCGGGGATTTTCACTGCCGGCGCCTTGCAACGGCTGATGCACGGCGATAACATTCGGCCGGGGAACCGCGCGGTGGTTGCCGCCCAGGTCGATGAAGGGTATGCCGCAGCCAAACAACTGGTGGAGGCAGGCGTCAATGTTATTGGCATCGTGGATTCCCGCAATAAAGAAACAGTGCTGTCAGCCGCGAACGCCCATGGCGTCGCGGGGGCGGATGCACCTCTTTTTTCCGGCTACACATTGAAAAGCGCAATTGGAAGGCGCAGCATCAGGGGCGTTTATATCGAGCCTGTCAAAGCCGGCGGAAAAAAGTTAAAGGTGTCGTGTGATACGCTCTGCGTTGCCGGGGCAAAGACACCCGCCAACGAACTGCTTTTCCAGCGAACCTGTGAAGGCACCTATGTGCTGGAGTCTGAACACCAATTTACCCGCAAGCCGAATGTATTGCCCGACATGCGCGTGGTCTCCGCTGACGACATGTTTGCCGTCGGCGCAGCCTGCGGCAGCCAGGGCACGGAACATGCATTGCTGCAGGGAAAGGTTGCCGGCCTGTCGGCAGCCCTGGACTTGGCGCATGGTGGTAGTGAAATAGAACAAGCACGTGAGCAAGCTGTTGAACAGCTAAAAGATGTTCGGGGTTCATGAAGGTGGCTTTTCTGATAGACATAGTTTGCGATCAGGGTGCAAGCAACACCCGCTGCCACATGCCATCACCATCATTCAAAACATAGCGCTCCCTGTGGAATTATTCTCTTATCGCAGGGTTGAAAAAAACTGTGATCGGCGGCTGAACACTCAGACTATGTAGGGCCTTATTTTCAGAAGGCACCCATGATGGTATCACGAGTCACCGTTCACCAGCCTAAATGATAATATCACAGCAACAATTATCCGATATTTATTTTTTAGTCAATAAAATGGCGGATGGCGATAAGTAGGAGATGTCAACACCGGCCCTGAATGACTTATGCCAGTTATGCGGCCAGTTAGTTATGTTGAAAGTTGATTAATTCCTGCATTTGATTCTTCTCCTGTAGTTCCTTCCCTATATGTTTCCTTCCACGATGTGTAACATCTC
>JAFDAT010000221.1 GCA_019313725.1 Deltaproteobacteria bacterium | reverse complement strand
GGTCGCGGGTGTTGACTGGATAGCGTCCTCCACCAGGTCCGACCGGATTTTCACGATCTGTGTTTTTTCATCCACCGGGCATCCGTGGTCACCGAATATTTTTCTGGCATTGGGGCTCATCACTTTCAGCCCGATACTCCAGAGAACATCCAGGGTGGCCTGGTGAATCTGTTCGATGTCATCGCCGCTGAACACATTCAGCCCGAAACTACTTGCATTGAGAAGATTGGCGTGCTGGTAATTAATGGTCATATGTCACCTCAAAATTTAATATTATTTTATGGGTCTGCGGGGTGCAACATCATCACCCCGCGTTACCCGACTGCTATACAGCTCTTGCCGTAGATTAGGTTCTTTTTTTCTCCGCTTGCTTGAATTTAAAACAGGTCCGTTTCAGCCGAAATAACTGCGAATAAAGGACAGGAAGCGTTCATTTTCTTCATCCTTGCCCGGCGTGACACGGAAAAAGCCGTTTTTCCCATGAATTTCACCGATTTTTTTCAGATAAATATTCTCATCCAGGGCGGCTTTTAAAATCTCGGCCGTCGTTTTACCCGTCATGGTCCCATCAATCAACATATAATTACCGTTGGCCGGGTACGGTCTCAGCCCCAGTTTTTTCAATTCATCCGAAAAGATGGCCATCCACTTGTTGTTATGCTCCACCTTTGCCTCGACTTCACCCGGGTTGTCGATGATGGCTTCGGCAGCCGCCGCAGACATCCGGCTTACGTTCCAGGGCAGAAACATGCGGTTGAAGGCGGCGATCATCTCTTCGGAACCCAACACAAATCCGAACCGGACACCGGCAAACCCGTATGCCTTGGAAAATGTCACCGATAAAAATACGTGGGGATATTTTTCGATGAGGGATACTTTTGACGGTCGGTCCGGATTGTAATCCAGGTAGGCTTCATCCACGCAAAGGGGGATCCCCGTTTCACAAAACCGAATGAGGTCTTTATCTTCGATGAAGACCCCGGTGGGGTTATTGGGGTTGATGATCAGCATCAATTTCGTCCGGTCATTGATAGCATTCAGCATACCATCCACGTCGTACTGCAGATCATCTTCTCTCACCGGAATCTGAACAACCTTAGCATTGCACAGCTCGGCTCGGGTCAGGAATAGCTCAAAGGTTGGACTGGACAGGATAAACTCATCTTGGGGCTGCAAAAACACGCGCATCATGGTGTCGATGGTATCCGAAGAACCATTGCACAGGGTCACATTATCCGGGCCCAGGCCATACATCTTACCAATTTTGGTTCTCAGCTGTAAAAAACTATCTGGATACCAGTTGCCTGACCGAAGGGCGCGTGCGACTCCTTCGATGACCTTTTCCGAGGGGGGAATGGGGTTT
This sequence comes from Deltaproteobacteria bacterium, assembly GCA_019313725.1. GTDB lineage: Bacteria > Desulfobacterota > Desulfobacteria > Desulfobacterales > B30-G6 > JAJDNW01. Next base: position 4,677 of record JAFDAT010000221.1, on the reverse strand, counting down.
TCATTGAGCATCAGGCGAGCATTTTGCGGGTTATCCATTGCCTGATCTAAAATGCCCACATTGTATTCCCTGGCGGTGTACAACCAGGGGACAAACCAGTCTTTGAGTGCTTTCGTCATTTTTTTCTCCTATATTGTTAACTTAATTTATGATTTGGTTGGTTCAATTGCATCAAATATTTTTTTCATCATTACAGTACTGAGTCCAGAGGGCTGTAGTCCATGTCAAATGCCTCGGCGACCCCCTTGTAGGTTACCTTGCCGTCGATGATGTTAATCCCCTTGGCCAGGTCCGCATGCTCCATCACCGCCGTTTTATATCCCTTATCCGCCAGTAACAGCGCATAGGGCAGTGTCGCATTGGTCAGCGCTATGGTGGAAGTCATGGAAACCGCACCGGGCATGTTGGCCACACAGTAGTGAATGATGCCGTCAACTTCGTAGATGGGATCGTCATGGGTGGTAGCTTTGGCGGTCTCGACACACCCGCCCTGATCGATGGCCACGTCCACGATCACCGAGCCCTTCTTCATGCCGGAGAGCATTTCCCTGGTGATCAGTTTGGGTGCCATAGCCCCGGGGATCAGCACCGCCCCTATCACAAGATCGGCTTCCGCCAGCAGGCTTCGCAGCATGGCCGGGTTGGCGGCAATGGGAAAACAGTTTTTGGGCATCACATCGGAAAGATACCGCAGCCGTTCGAGGTTAGTATCCAGAAGGTAAACTTTGGCACCCATGCCGCAGGCCATCTTGGCCGCGTTGGTTCCGACAATGCCGCCACCGATCACCACCACGGTGCCTGAATTCACTCCGGGAACACCACTGAGCAGCACGCCCTTGCCGCCGTAGGTCTTCTCCAGGTATTTAGCGCCTTCCTGGATGGCCATGCGGCCGGCCACTTCACTCATAGGCGTCAGCAGCGGCAACGAGCCGTCCTTTTTTTCAACGGTCTCATAGGCAATGGCAATGCATTTGCTGTCTATGATGGCCCGGGTCAATTCTTCATTGGCTGCGAAGTGAAAATAGGTGAAAAGTACTTGTCCCGCGCGGATCAGATCGTATTCCACCGGCAGGGGTTCTTTTACCTTCATCACCATTTCACACGAACTGTAGATGGCCTGGGGTGAATCGGCAATGGCCGCCCCGGCGTTGACATAGGCTTCATCCGAGAAACCGGACCCTTCCCCGGCCGTGGTTTCTACCGTGACTGAATGACCTCGCGCAACCATCTGTTCTACGCCTGCCGGTGTCATGGCAACCCTGTTTTCCTTTGTCTTGATTTCTTTCAACACGCCGATTTTCATGATAACCTCCTGTTGTTAGAGTGCCTGTAATGACTGCATTTCAGTTTAAAGACAATTGGCGGCAAAGGCGACCATCTCTTCGGTTGCCTTGGAAAACTGCGCTGCGGTCCGCTGCAGGGCCGGATGAGTGTTGTACTCATCCCGGGTGTAACCGTCCACTGCATAGGCCCTCTCGAAATAGGGAATGCGCATGAGCTTGTCCAGCACATCTTTGGGGGTCTCCGCGTGGATGCGGTCTGCCTCGAAAACGATATCCTTTTCATTTTCGAAATTCATCACCTGGTCGATGAAGGAGGGCGGGCAGGTCATCACCACTGCTGCACCGGTTTTTTCCTCCAGGTGCCAGATGCGGGTTTTACCTTCCACCGTGGGACCAAACCGCAGGGAACACGACAGCATCTTGCTGGGCAGATTGTTGTCTTCGAGATATTTATACGCCTTTTTGAAAATGGCCAGTTCGGCCAGCCGGACATCCCCTTCGGTCAGTTCGATCCCCTCTTTCGCAGCCGCGTCCCGCAAACCGCCCAGGTCTCCGTAGCGGGATTCCATGTGGGTGATCACCGAACGCCATTTGCTCAGGTCCACGCCGTTTTTTTGGGCAGTCTGCAACCCTCTTTTCACGGATTCAGCGCAGTCCACTAGCTGGGGAAGTATGAAGGTCAGGGTATTGTTGGTAGCGATGCCCCGGGCAGTCAGTTCTTCGATCACCTCGTATCCCTCTTTGGTTCCGGGCACTTTGATCATGACGTTGGGATTGATGGCGGCGATATCCAGGGCCTGCTTCATCATGGCATCCTTATCGAACGCGCTCCTCGGATCGGTCTGGCCTGACAAATAGCCTTCCTTGTAGCCGCTTTTTTCGAACAGGGGCAGATACATGTCCGACCCGCGCTTCACGACCTGCCGATAGAGACTCCAGAACAGGGATTCCGTATCAATGCCGGGGTTTTCGGCAACAATGGTTTTGGCCACGCCTTCCCAGTAGGGGGGATCATCCTGAATCGCCTGCAGCGAAAGTGGGGGATTGGTGGTGACACCACGGAACAACTGGGTTTCCGGAGAGCTTTCGCTATACATACGATCGAACTGGCCCTGTATGATCTCCCGGTTTTCAGGAGCCGCCTTGTCTAACACTTTGCGGCACCAGTTGTTATAAATCACCGGAGACGAATCCCACCAGATCTCCATTCCGGGGCTGACTTCGACCAGTTTTTCAAGCAGGTTTTTCTTTTCCATCGGTTTTCTCCTTAAATCAATTTTTTAATATGTGGGGTTAGGTTAATACGTCTGTAGTATAGGGTTAAATTATTACGTTGGCTTTACCTGCCGTACGCTATGCCCTCCTTTCCTGTTTTTTAGGGATTCCCATAGGTTTCCTCTTAGATCAGCGGAATGTCGTCGCTGATCGTACATCCCGGCTCACTTCCCGGCCAGCAATTCCATGATCTTTTCTCGGATATCATCCCCTCCCAGACCCTGATAAGGGATCTGTTCACTCAAGCCGCCGTGACCTTCTTTGGAAGTTCCCATACGGCCATAGCGTCCGGAAAATCCTCTTTCCAGCAGCCAGGTACCGAACCGCACACCGAGTCCGGACGTGATGTTCTGGGTTTCCACCACCAGAACGAATCCATCGCCGGCCAGCTTTTCCAGCATGGCTTCATCTGCCACATTGAGGGTCGGCTTGTTGATCAGCCCCACACTGACCCCATCTGCCTTGAGGCGTTCCACCACATCCAGACAGCGGTACAGCATCTCCCCGTAAGAAACGATATATCCCTGATTCCCTTCCCGGACCACCTCGTCCTTTCCGGGAGTGAAGGTATAGCCACCGCCAAAACAGGCCGAACCATCTTCAGCAAGTATGAACGGGGTGGCGGACCGGGTGGAAAACAGGAACCGCAGGCCCTCGTCGTTGAAAACGGTCTCGAGAACCGCCCGCAGTTGATTGCCATCCGCAGGATAGTACAAACGGGTGTTGTCGTTTTCCGGCAGGCCGTTGTCAGCAAAAAAATTGTTGATGCCGAAATGGCAGGTATTGTCCGCCATGTCGTCCACACCGGCGTGGGAAAAATGGGCCAGTACATTGGACCGGTTGAGACGGGCCATGGTAATTTCAGAAACCACCATTTCCAGGAACGCGGAAAAGGTCCCGAATATGCCCTGTTTTCCCTGTTCCGCACCGAAACCGGCGGCCACGGAAAAATTGTTGCGTTCCATGATACCGGCGCTCACGTAAACCTCGGGAAAGGTCTTGCGGATGTGATGCAGCCCGCAGGAACCCTCAAGATCGGAATCCACCACCAGCACCCGATCCTTCCGGTCCGGCATCTTTTCAATTATTTCGCATACGATCTTACCGAAATTATCCCGGTTTTTGGCCTTGTCCGTAGTGCTGCCCAGGTATGCAGCGGTGGCGGTCTGCTTGGTGGATGATTCAAGGAGGTCCACCGCCTCCTGCCGTCCCTTTTCCTTCAGGTAGGCAATGGCAAACGCAACGGGGATGACATCGTGGCCCTTGGGCAGTCCTTCGATGCCCGGGACCCCCACAGCCATTTTACGTTTGTTGACCAGGGCCACCGGTCCGTCGGTGACCATGGCTTTCCGGATCCGTGCATACAATGCCGCCAGGTTCTCGCCATCGCCGGTATCCACCCGCAGGCTGTGCCCTTTGAGCGTGCCCTCCACGGTAAACCCCTTCAAATAATCGCTCGGATGTCCGGCGATGGTCACATCGTTGTCGTCGATCAGCAGCTTGACGTTGAGCTGCTGGGCTACGGCATACCGGGCCGCTTCCGCATCACCGCCTTCCTGCTGTGACCCGTCACTGCCGAACATGACCACGATCTTGTCCGGATTGGCCGCCGCTACACCGTTGACATGGCTCCACAAGTGCCCCAGACGGCCGGAACTGAAAAAAACACCCTGTTCATCCGCCCTTTCAGGATGACCGTAAAGACCGCTGCCGTATTCGCGATAATGCAACAACGATTCGTCGGGTTTAAAGCCGTTGAGCACAGCCATCATGTACTGGATGGCAACCCGATGTCCGGCTTCGTCGAAATAGACGGGATAAACCGAATCACTTCCTTTCATGAAACCATCGATGATAAGAAGCTCTGGTACGATGTCATAGGCACCGCCCGTATGGCCGCCCAGGCCCTTGGTGTTGGCATAAGCGGTAAAAAAAACAATGCTGTCGCGAACCACCTGTATGTTGGTCCGCAACTGCGTTGCCTGCTCATCCGTGAGTTTGCTTTGAGATAGGGAAAACCGTACTGTTTTGAATTCATCCAGATCGATTGGAAATTTCATTTGCCCCCCTAAAGTACCATAGCTGTCCGGTATAAAAATCTGCCCGCCTTGGCTTGTCT
>JAFDAT010000220.1 GCA_019313725.1 Deltaproteobacteria bacterium | reverse complement strand
TATGACCTCCAGGAAAAAAACCTGACCATGTTCGCCCAGTACACCGCGGCACCATGGGAATATATTGGAACCCAGGGGGTTATCCAGGGGACCTTCGAAACGCTGGGCGCCATCGCCGATCAGCATTTCAACAGCTCCCTGGTGGGAAAAATTCTTCTGACGGCAGGCCACGGCGGTATGGGCGCCAACCAGCCCCGGGCCATGAACATGCACGGCGGCGTCTGCATCAATGTGGATGTCAACGAAGCCGTTATCGACAAGCGCATCGAAATTGGATTTACCGATGTCAAGGCCGAAAGCCTGGATGCAGCCATTGAAATGGCTAAAAAAGCGGCTGCTGAAAAAAAAGCCCTGGCCATCGGCGTTGTGGGCAATGCCGCGACACTTTTCTGGGAAGCCTACGACAAGGGGTTCGAACCCGACATTGTCACCGAAATGTGCCCCTGTCATGATCCGTTATCCTACATTCCCGAAGAGTATACCCCGGCGGAGGCCGAAGACCTCAGGATTGCCGACCGTGATTTATATCTCGAAAAAGCACGCCAATCCATGGTCAAGCAGTTGAAAGCCATGAATGCCTTTTCCAAAAAGAAAGGTGTCCAGGTTTTTGAATATGGGACCTCCATCCGCAAGGAATGCCGCGATGCCGGTATGCCCGAAAAAGAGGCCATGACGATCCCCGGATTCGTGGCAGAATATATCCGTCCCCTGTTCTGTGAAGGCCGCGGTCCCTTCCGCTGGACCTGTATATCCGGCGAGGCCGGCGACCTTGCACGTCTGGACGACCTGGTGCTGGAGATGTTTCCGGAAGACAAACTGACCGTAAAGTGGATCAACCTGGCCCGCAAAACCCTGCCCATCGAAGCCCTTCCGGCCCGTGTCTGCTACCTCGGATTTGGGGAAAGGAAAGCCTTTGCGATCAAGGTCAACGAGCTGATCAAAAACGGCGAGGTCAAAGGGCCTGTGGCCTTTTCAAGAGACAATCTGGACTCGGGGTCCATTGTCAATCCGACCTTTGAATCCGAAAATATGAAAGATGGCGGGGACCTCATCTCCGACTGGCCCATGCTCAACGCGCTCCTGAATTGTGCGGCCATGTGTGATCTCATCGCCATTCAGGCCAACTACTCCATGGGTGAAGCCGTCCACACGGGCGTGACCATGATCGCCGACGGCAGCGAGGAGGCTGATCTGCGCCTGGATGCCTGTATGACCACCGACTCCGGCATCGGCGTTGTGCGCCACGCCCAGGCCGGCTATGAGACCGCCCGGAAGACGGCCGAAGGCAAGGGACCCTTGACCAATGATAGTATCAAAGTTCCGCTCTGGTGGAGCCCGGTAGCCACATTCGGCCCCGAAGGCGGACGGCAGCTCAGACGCAGTGCGCATACCAAGGAAAAGTAGATAACCGGGACCAGCAGGACCGGCACTGGTTATGCCCTATAAAAGCCAATATCCAATAATCAATAACGAATAATCAATGTCCAAGTTTAAGAGCGGCAACTGGCTTTTAGCTGAAAACCCGCAGTTACTTCATCATTGGACATTGATTATTGGATATTGGATATTCGTGCTTAGGATTTAAATGATTACCTTCATCGGTATTCCAGCATGACTCTGATATAGCCCAAAGGACCAGATTTTATTACTATATTACATCAATCCTGAACGACATTCGAGGAAAAATGCCCATGCGCAATGACATAAAACTTAAACTACTCACCACCAACGAAGTGGCGATGCTGCACGAAAAATGCCTGCACGTGCTGATCCACAAAGGGGTATCCGTTGAATACCCCACGGCACTAAAGATCCTGGATAAGGCAGGCGTCCGGGTCGATCATGATACCCAGATGGTTCGTTTTCCGCGGGACATCATCGACGCCGCACTTAAGAGCGCGCCCAAATCGTTCACGGTCATGGGCAGCGATCAGAAATACGATTTTGAACTGCCGCATCCCACGGGATCTTATTACACATGCACCTGCGTGCAGTCCATGCGCTACCACGATCCCGATACCAACTGGTTTGTCGATGTGACCTCGGAACGGCTGGCCGAGTGGATTCAGTTGGCCAGCCGTCTTGACCACATCGATAAAATTGCCATTCAGACCGCCACGGATGTGCCCCCGGAAACAGCGGATGTGCACTCCCTCAGTATTCTGCTCCAGAATACCGACAAGCCCCTGATGGTGCTGCCCTATTGTCTCGAAACCGTCGAATACCAGTTCGAGCTGATGCTTGCCAGGGCGGGCAGTACCCAAGCACTTCGGGAACGCCCCATGCTGTACATGTATCCGACCTCTCTTTCTCCCCTGAAATTCAAACCCGTGGACATGGAGGAAATGATCCAATCGTGCCGCTACGGAGTGCCCATGGTGGCCAACTCCCTCGCAATTACAGGGGGGACGGCACCCATGACGATTGCCGGCACGGCGCTGCTGGCCGGTGTGGAAATAATGGCCATGCTGGTCATGGCCCAGCTGATGGCGCCCGGGATTCCGGTGATCCCTTCGGTCTACACCACCAGCATGGAAATGACCTCGGGAAACGCGCTTTTAAACAATGCCGAGAGCATGCTGGGCCGGGCCACTGCCAGCCAGTTTATCAAAGAGGCTTTCGGTCTGCCGGTGGAAACGTTCTCTTATATGACCGATGCCTACGTGTCGGATGGACAAGCACTCCTGGAAAAATCCCTTATGCCGGCGCTTCTCCACCTTTCGGGCTGCGATATCCAGTATGGCGCAGGCCGCCTGGGCGGGTCAACCTATGCCAGCCCGATTCAACTGATTATTGACGATCAGGTGACCCAGATCGTCCAACGCTGCACCGACGGTGTGGCGGTGGGCGACGATGACCTGGCCATGGAAGAGATCATGAATATCGAACCGGGAGGCGATTTCATGTCCAGCGAGCACACCCTGCGTCACTGCCGGAATCTAATCCGTCCCGACCTGTTTGTGCCGACTGCAATTGACGACTGGGAAGCCGAGGGCCGTAAAGACCTTTACCAGCGCGCCGTGGAAAAGTATCGTGAATTAAAAAAAGACCTTGCCCCCCCGCCGTTGCCCGCGGAAGTCCGCAAAGAAATGGACCGGATTGCCAGGCACGCCGATAAACATCTGGCCGGATAGAAAAGCGCTGCCGACAGTCTGCATGCTTGGGGCATTTTCAATCAACAGCCAGGGTTGCAGAATCCAATCGGCGTAATAATGCCTTTACGAAAACAGCCTATAACTGTATAAGAAAGGTCTATGGGATCTTCCATATTACAATTTTGCAAACGCCATCACCTTCTGGACTTCTCTGCCTATCTGGTTCTGATGGTTGGAGGAATCATCCTCCTCCTCAAGGGTGCCGAAGATCAGGGGTATTACTGGCAGTGGTTTCGCATACCCAAGTTCCTGTACCAATTCGAAGACGGCCGGTTCATAGCGGGCCCTATACTGAATGGGCTCAAAATTACCCTGAATATCACCTGGATCAGTCTTATCCTGACCTACATCATCGGGCTGGTAACCGCCCTGATGCGACTTTCCAACTCGCTGATGGCCAGGGGTATCGCCCGCGCCTACCTTGAACTTACGCGCAATACGCCTTTGCTGGTGCAGATCTTTTTTATGTATTTCGTGGTTGCCCCCATTCTGGATATCGACCGGTTTACCGCCGCCGTTCTGGCCCTGAGCTTGTTCGAAGGATCCTACGCCTCTGAAATCTACCGGGCCGGCATCGTGGCCGTCAACAAGGGGCAGTGGGAAGCTTCCTATACATTGGGGCTGAACTCGTACCAAAATTATCGTTATATTATTCTGCCGCAGGCCATACGACGGATTCTGCCGCCCTTGACCAGTCAGGCAATTTCCCTGATCAAGGATTCATCACTGGTCAGCGTCATCGCCATATACGAAATGACCATGAACGCCAACGAAATAGCATCGGAGACTTTTCTGGTGTTCGAGATATTCTTTACCATCGCGGCAATTTACCTGGCACTGGCCCTCACGCTGTCCCGGGTCGTAGCCTATTTTGAAAAACGCTACAGGGTAGTGACGTAGCACCACAATAGGTAGATAGACTGTTAGGCTGTAGGCTGAACAACCTGATCTTAAAGAGGTAAGCGCATGAACACCAAAGAATTTGGTGATTACATTATCCGTGTCGACAACATCGGCAAGACCTTTGACAACGGTGTCGTGGCGTTGAAGGACTTTTCCACCAACATCCGCCGCAGTGAAGTCGTGGTGCTCATCGGGCCGTCCGGGTCCGGCAAATCGACATTTCTGCGCTGTCTGAACGGGCTGGAGGAGATCGACTCGGGTTCCATTACCGTCGACGGAATCCCGCTTGATGACAACAAAAAAAACCGCCTGGAAATCCGCAAGGAAGTGGGCATGGTGTTTCAGCACTTCAACCTCTTCCCGCACCTGACGGTTTTAAAAAATATCTCGCTGGCACAGATGCTGGTCCGCAAAAAGTCCAGAGTTGAAGCCGAAGACGAAACTATGCAGCTTTTAAAAAAGGTCAACATTGCAGAAAAAGCCAATGTATTCCCCAGTCAGCTCAGCGGGGGGCAGCAGCAGCGAGTAGCCATCGCCAGGGCATTGGCCATGAAACCCAAGGTCATGATGTTCGATGAAGCCACCAGCGCACTGGACCCGGAAATGATCGGCGAGGTCCTGGAGGTGATGAAGGACCTGGCTGTGGAGGGCATGACCATGGTTGTGGTGACCCACGAAATGGGGTTTGCGCGGGAAGTCAGCGACTGGGTTATTTTCATGGAAGACGGCATGAAGGTGGAGGAAGGCACGGCGGAACACTTTTTCAGCGATCCCAAAATGGATAGGACCAAGCTGTTTCTCAGCCAAATATTATAGAAACGGGTTCGAGGATTCAAGGGGCCAAGTGAACCCCAACGAAAACGATGGTCTGTAAAAACAAATAAGTGCTAATTAACATCTCATTGCAGATTTATGAGCATTGAGAATGGCGAACAACAATGGCAACCGGGTTCTAAGGAATAAGTGTCAATAGCAATCGAGGCTTATCTGGCAATCTAACTCTATATTTTTCAACCCTAAAAAAGGAGAGAAAGCAATGAAAAGAATGATGATGATAGCAACTACTGTTTTGATGGTCGTGATGTTCTGCCTTGCAGGTCCGGTATCTGCCGATGACATCAACAAGCAGCTTGCCAAATCCAGCACCATCGACAAGGTGATGCGCAAAGGCACGCTGCGGGTCGGTCTCTCCTCATTCGTGCCCTGGGCCATGCAGGACAAAAAAGGTGAATGGATCGGCTTCGAGATCGATGTGGCCAAGCAACTGGCCGAAGACATGGGCGTCAAGATTGAGTTCGTGCCGACCAAGTGGGAAGGCCTGATTCCGTCGCTGCTGACCGGCAAGTTCGACCTGATTGTCGCCGGCATGACCGGAACCCCCCAGCGGGCGCTGAAAATCAACTTCACGGTTCCCTACGATTATTCAGGGATGAACGTGGTCGTTCACAAGGATTTCATGGCCGGTGTCACGCACTACATGGACCTGGACAAAAAAAGCAACACCATTGTTTCGCGAGTCGGCACCACCGGCGGCACTTTGGCCAAGGAAACCTACAAAAACGCCAAGGTACGGTTGTTTCCCGACGAAGGCCCCATGGTGCAGGAACTTTTGAACGGCAAGGCCACAGCTCTGCTGGCCACCGCTCCCCAGCCGGCCCAATTGGCTGCCAAATATCCCGACACGCTTGTACTGCTGGATCAGAATCTGACGCAACAGCCCATCAGCATGGGCGTTCCCAAGGGTGACCCGGATACGCTTGCCTATTTGAACACCTGGATTATCTATGCGCGCAACAACGGTTTCATCCAAAAGAAGGTCGACTACTGGTGGAAAAGCCTGGAGTGGGAAGCACTGCTTAAATAAACCCCAATGTTGCTTCGGGAAAGCCGGAGGAATTCAGAAACCGGAAATTACAGAAAACAATTGAACATCGAACATTGAACGCTCAACATCCAACGTCGAATATTGAAGGCGCTCGCGCAGCGTGTCGCTTTGTCTTATTTAAAAAAAGATAGAATA
>JAFDAT010000559.1 GCA_019313725.1 Deltaproteobacteria bacterium | reverse complement strand
ACGCTTCAACGACATGGCTGCGGATGCACCGGCCGGTAGCGGCGGGTTGATTTTTCTGCCCTGGTTTAACGGTTCCATCGTCCCTGAAGAGGTGCCCAGCATGCGTGCCGGTTTCATGAATCTTTCTCTCAGTACCACCCGGCGGCACATGGCCAGGGCTGTTTTCGAAGCCCTGGCCTTTAACAACCGCTGGACACGCGGACCGCTGGAGAAGTTCATCGGGCAGCCTGTAAAAAGTTTCCGATTTTCAGGCGGTGGCGCACGCTCGGACCTCTGGTCCCAGATCCATGCCGACGTGCTGGGTGTTCCCATCGAGCAGGTGGACGATCCGGTCAACGCAACCGTCAGGGGTACGGCCATGCTGGCCTTCCACACCCTGGGGAAACTGTCACTGGAGGATCTGGCTGCGCGGGTGAAGATAAAGCGTACTTTCGAACCGGACCCGTCCAACAAAGTACTGTATGACGGCATGTATGCCCAGTACCGTCAGCTTTTTAAACGCAATAGGAGGATTTTCAAAGCCTTGAACAGTTGACCTGTGCTTTAGGGTATTGATATTGTCCAGAGAAGCAAAAGTCCGTTCTAATACTTAAGGAGGAAGCATGTCAGACCAGGAGAATAACCGTGAAGTTGTCGACCCCTTCAAGCCCTACAAGGGGCGGTTTAAAAGTTACCATTCAATCCCCAAAAAAGGGCGGGGCAAGGATGAAATCTTCAACGAACTGTCCACCATGGCCAGGGAAGAGAATGCCATGTGGGAGAGTGGTCAGGTGAGCGGCACGTTTTATCATGCCGGTGAGGCGCATCGCGAATATCTGAACAAAGTCTTTGCCCTGTTTTCACACGTGAACACGCTTCAGTTCGACCTTTGCCCCAGCATGTTTAAAATGGAGAGCGAGGTGATATCCATGACCGCCAAGATGCTGCATGCCGACGCGGTCAAGCAGGTCAACCCGGCGGATGAAGTGTGCGGCACCATGACATCCGGCGGCAGCGAAAGCATTATCATGGCCATGAAAACCTATCGGGACTGGGCCCGGGAAGAGAAGGGCATCCATGAACCCGAGATCATCATGCCCCACACGGCTCACCCGGCCTTCGACAAAGCCGGCACGTATTTCGGGATCAAGATGGTCCACATACCGGTCACGGAGCCGGATTATCGGGTGGATCCCGAGGCTGTGGCCGCGCGTATCAATGCAAATACCATCGCTCTTGTGGGCAGCGCCGGTAATTACCCCTACGGACTTATCGATCCTCTGGACAAGCTGTCCGGTCTTGCCCTGGAGCATGGCCTGGGATTTCACGTGGACGGGTGTCTGGGTGGATTTATTCTGCCGTGGTTTGAAAAATTGGGACGCGATCTCCCGTTATTCGACTTCCGCCTGCCGGGGGTGACCTCCATGTCCGCCGACACGCATAAATACGGTTTTGCCCTCAAAGGAACTTCCGTGGTCCTCTACCGCAACAACAATCTCCGGCGCTATCAGTATTTCAACACGCCGGATTGGTCCGGGGGCATGTATGCTTCCCCTACGGCTGCGGGCAGCCGCTCGGGGGGATTGAGGCTGCGGGCAGCCGCTCGGGGGGATTGACGGCGGCGACGTGGGCATCCATGCTTTACCTGGGCGAGGAGGGGTACCTCAGGGAAGCCAAGGCGATCAAGGATGTGGCCGATGCGATGATTGCGGGGGTGAAGGGGATTTCCGAACTGAGCCTGATCGGAGACCCCACCTTTGTCATCAGCTTCGGTTCCGATAAAGTCGATATCTATCACGTTAATGATTTCATGAAAACCAGGGGGTGGCGTTTCAACCCCCTGCAGCTGCCGCCGGGTATGCATTTCTGTGTGACCATGCCCCAGACATTTGTGCCGGGTGTTGCCGAACGGTTCACGGATGATTTGCGGGAAGGCGTGGCCTACGCAAAATCAAAGGCTGGAACATCTGCCGAGACGGCGGCGATCTACGGCATCGCCGGAAGCCTCGAAGGCAATCAGGCTGTTAGGGAAATGGTGTACGGTGTTTTTGACCATCTCTACTCCGTATAATTAAATTCTTCCTTGTTCGAAGTCAGAACTCATGGAATGAAAACTGGAACAGGGAAACAATGTCGATGAAAAAATTCAGCTGGAATTTAATTATTGAAATTTCAGCAAAGAGGAGATTCGTATGATATTTATAAAAGTAAACATGACCGATGGAACATTAGCAATTGAAGATGTGCCTGCTGAATATAAGGGACTGGGCGGCAGAGGTTTGACGTCCATCATGATCAACACGGAGGTTCCGCCCGAGTGTGACCCGCTGGGCCCCGAGAACATGCTCATTTTT
>JAFDAT010000219.1 GCA_019313725.1 Deltaproteobacteria bacterium | reverse complement strand
GGATGGGATTTTTTCGACAGAAATCCCGTCCGCAGAACGGCTGAAAAGGGTCTCGGTATTGTCAGGCCCTGTGATGATCGATGTGTAGGCGCCAATGGAATCGGTGTAGTCCTGGTAGTTTGTCATGTTGCCTTCACCGGTTGTAACCGTAACCTGTATGGATCCACTACCGTCGATTGTACGGGAGTATTCCCACACCCCGCCGGCCTCATCAGCAACGAGGGTAACCCTGCCGTTTCCGTCAAAGGTGTGCTCGAAGCGATTGCCGACAGGTTCGATTTTAGCCGTCATCAGGCCCTGCGGGTCGTACTCGAAAATGAAGCGGCTGCCGTCCGGGTTGACAATGCCGGAAAGAAAATTGTCTTCGTCGATGATCAGGTTTGTTGTTATGCCGTGGGGCGAGGTGATGGACACCGGTCGTTTATTTTCATCCCTGGAAATAAAGGTTCGGTTGCCGAATTTATCGATGACGGCGGATAAATCACCGTCCGTATCATATTCAAATGAATAGAGAGGGATGCCGGAATCCAGATCGATTGTTTGCAGGTGAATCCCGGTATTCGCCATGACATGCCCCTGAGTGGGGCCTTCTGCAAATACGGTGCTGCCCTCCATGACAGCCTGGGAAAAGGCGGATGGATGGGAGACCTTTCTGATAAGATGGTTGGTCATATCCGCGATATAAAGACTGCCGTCGCTATCTACGGCTACGCTCGAAGGATGCCGGAATGATGTCTGTGTTGCGGGAACGGTAGTCGAACCACCGTATTGGTATATGCCGTTGCCGGCGATTGTGGTGATGATCCCATTGCTGGACACCTGGCGAATTCGGCTGTTGGTGTCGTCGGCAATATACACGTTGCCGGCTCTGTCCACAGCTACACCGCGCGGATTTCTAAGACGCGCCAGATCTGCGGGTCCGCCATCACCTTCATGGCCAAACATATCGGACCCGGCAAAGGTTGAAATGATGCCCTGGGCATCCACTTTGCGGATGCGGTGATTGCTCATGTCGGCAATATACAGGGTCCCATCGTCATGAACGGCAATACCGGATGGGTTCCAGAGAGATGCCTGGACCGCGGGACCGTTGTCGCCACGGAAGCCGTAAACACCGTTTCCCGCAATGGTGGTGATAATTCCCTGGGGGTCCACTTTGCGGATGCGGTGGTTGAACGTATCGGCAATATACAGATTCCCCCCACCGTCCAGGGCAATGTCATACGGCTGATAAAGCCTGGCCAGGGTTGCCGGTCCGTTGTCGCCGCTGTATCCGGATTCACCTGTTCCGGCGATGGTCGATATGATGCCCTCCTGATCTATTTTTCGGATTCTGAAGTTCCCGGTGTCGGCGATATATATTTCGCCGGCATCGTTTACGGCAACACCATAAATTTTCTGGAAGGAGGCATTCTCGGCGGGGCCTCCGTCGCCATCGAAGCCCCACATACCATCACCGGCAATATCGGTGATCATGCCGTTGGTGTCCACTTTGCGTATGCGGACATTCCAGCTGTCGGCAAAGTAGACATTGCCTTCGCGGTCTACGGTAACGTCATAGGGGTACTTGATGGCGGCATCCAGGGCGGATTTGTTGGTTCCGTTGTATCCTCCCCATCCCAGACCCGTGATCCTGCTGACGGTGCGAATATTGTTTGCAGTTGTTGTCCCGTCACCCTTGTGCAGTATCGACGTGTCCTGTAGGTTCAGGTGGTGGTGAATCGACAGGGACCAGCCCTCGGCAAAATCGTTAGACGTTTTGCTGCGGGGTGGATGGACGATAATCTCGCTTTGTTTCCACAGAACAATTTCCTGGCGGGCGGAGATTTCGGTGGCTTCAATGCCCGGCTGGGCAAAGGCCCGGTCGAAAAGGCCGGCGCGGTAGTAGACTGCATCATAAACGAATCCCACTCTGGCATGGGCTATCACCGGGGTGGACAATGCCTGGCCCAGATAGTCGGTTCCGTCCCAGTAGAACTCGGCACTTAATTCAGGACCCGGATCAAACTCCCTTGTTTGATGGTTTCCGGCTATATTCAGGCTTACGACAATCTGTTTGAGGCTTTGCGGGACGGTCGCACCACTGGCCGGAACTGAAACCATCGTCTTGTAGCCGTTTACCCGGTTGCTCGTGTAGTAGAGCTTCAGGCCTGTGCCCGGCACAGGGATATCCTCGTGAATGATGCGGCTGCGTTCTTCGACAAATGAACCGCTGGATCGTTTGCAGTCCTCGGCGCCGGGAAGCTGGCGGTCTGCCGTCATAATGCTGGAGGCGTTGGGGCGTTCAGCGTCGCGCGGTGTTCCGGCGGGCAGGTTGAAATCTCCCGGGGAAAAATGGGTCAGAGACATACGCCAGAAAGTTGAACCGGGCAGGTATTGTTCGGCATCTTGGAGGCCGGCAATTTCATCAGCGAGCAAGCCGTCGCGGTTCAGATCATCAGCCTGTCCATCGCCATCGGCATCCAGGGCGTCCGTAATTCCATCTCCGTTAGTGTCCAGCAGCATGACGACGATACCGTTGTCGGCCGGTATCCACACGCCCCTGTCCCGGTTGTAGAACCCGGCAGGGATAATTTCACCCACATCGAATCCCAGGAAATTGTCCACCCAGGTTATGACCGGTTTTTCGAAGCGGACATTCCGGGCGCCGTCCACCGAAAATTCTGCACAATAAGTGTAAGCAGAGTTGGGGGGCAGTTCGGCGGGCATTGATTTCAGGGTTGTGTACTCCGTGGCTCTGACTGTAATTGTGCCAAGCTCCTGGACATCGTTGCCATGACTGTCAACGGAGAATGCACGGTTATCCCCCATCATGATCAGGGTACAGGCACGTGTTCCCGAATGGTCCGAAATTCGTGAACTTTGATGGCGGAGAATGGTATGCGGGTTTCCATCGAATTTTACTACTGTATAAGCTGGGTCAGCTTTGATCATACTGACCCCCCCAACCACAGCCACATCGTTCCAGGGAACGGGCATGCGGCGCTGGGCTTCGATATAGTCCTGTTTTCTCAGTACTATGGTGATATTTCCGCCGCCTTCCACCGGAATTGAATAACGGCCATTCGGGTCAGTATAGGCGGTTCCGTATTGGGGGTGATCCAGAATGGTTACGGTGACATCTTCAAGGGGATTCTCTGCGACATCCTGCACGATTCCGGTAATCACCGAAAATTGTTCGGGGTTATACGCTGGAAGGGTGGCGTCCACAGGAACCATATCCTGGTATTGTTTTCCAAAAGATCCTTCGGGTTGCGGCTCCGGTATTGCAGCAACCATGATGCGGGCCTGAGCGCCTGAAGATCCTGATGAGCCGCTTGCCGTAAGGCGGTAAACGGTTGAGTGCTCCGGGTAAACGGTGATCGATCCTTCCGGCAGGACATCGCCGATGGCGTTGTCAATACTGAGATTTTCGGCCCCGGTCGAACTCCATTTCAGGATGGCGGGTTCACCCGGTTCTATGACCGACGGCTCTATGCGCATGCTGACCGTCGGCCCTGAAACTGAGGTGACCTCGACATCCACACTTTGTGCGGTTGTACCGCCCAGCCCGATAGCCGTGATGGTGTAGGTTGTGTCTTCGACGGGAAACACTGTTGTATAACCATGGGCTTCCACCAGGCCGACATCCGGTTCAATAATAACAGTATCGGCTTCTTCTGAATCCCACTGGAGAATGATTCCCCGCCCGGCAATTGTTGTTTCGGGATCCGCGGACAGGCTGACCGCGGGCGGTGACAGGTCTTCGGTGATTTCAATGGTAATGTAGCTGTCCAGGGCGCTGGCAAGCGTTACGGACAGGGTATTCTCACGGTATAGTTCCAGGATCGAACTGAGGAGATACGTGTTTTTGTTAAAATCTGATGGCCCGAACACTTCAGTCCCATTGACTTTGATCGAAGCGCTGCTGACGCTGTCTTCAACCCGTTTTTCACCGTCACTTCTTCCATTACGGACGGTAATGGTGCCTATGCCTGGAATTGCCTTGAATGTACCGGTGTAACTGTCCGGTGAACCCGAAACCCGTATATATTGCTTTGGCCCGAACAGTGTGGTTTCGACGCCGAAAACTACATCGCTTGAACCGATGATGGCTAAAAGCAGGGCAAAAATAATGATGGTGTTTTTCATTCCTTCCTCCTTTCAATATAAATCCACCCCGCTATAGGTAATGCGGGGTAAATTTATATTGTAGAAAAGATCATTAATATAAAGAGTGACAATGCAACTTCTCATAATCTCGTTCCTGGTTTCTTTTTGTTGCGATAGGCGATGGACCATCGTTATGATGCCAAAGGACGGGAAAAATACAATCCTACAAAAACCGCCATTTAATACGGTAAATATTTAGGTATAGTGTTGGCTGGGATCGGTAGTTCCCGGGTGTTGAACAATTGCAACTGCAGTGCTATGGGTAATAGAGGTGCTCGAAAGCAGTAGTTAAACGCCAAAGCGGCTGAACCGGATAAGAAAAGGATCTTCATTTTTTAGAATTCAGGACGAAGATCCTCTGCAAATATAATGCGATTTGAAAAAAATGGCTGTTAAGGATACAAGAACATGATCGATTCATTTTCTTTCGGAGCAATGGTCATTGACGGAAATAAGTACACATCCGACCTGATCATCTATCCGGACGGGCGTATCCAGGATGCGTGGTGGCGGGTCCGGGGACACGGGCTGTCCGCAGGCGACATCGCCGGCCTTATAGAAAAGGATCCGCAAGTCATTATCGCCGGGACGGGCGTAAATGGATTGATGAAACCCGAGATGCAGCTGAAAGGCTATCTTGCCGAACGCGGCATCAAATTCATGGCCGGTCCCAATGACGAGGCCGTCAACTGGTTCAATGAACTGTACGTGTCAAGCGGTGTCGGTGCCTGTTTTCACCTGAGCTGCTGAAAGAACCGCAGCCACCCATCAACGGCGAATCCTCGCCCTGCCACAATCCGTGCGGGATCGGCAAACCGCACCGTAATCAATGATTTATATTGACTATACGCCCAATAGATTATAAGCAAAAAAGTTTACAAAAACACCGTGGAATCGTTCACGAGCTCATGCAGGGATACATATGATACAGCTAATCAGAGGGTTTAAGGATATATTGCCGGGCGAAGTCGAAGTGTGGCAGCACATCGAGTCTGTTGCCCGGGGACTTTTCGAGGATTTCGGCTTCAAGGAAATCCGCATTCCCATCATGGAACGTACGGAACTTTTTGCCAGGAGCATCGGCGAAGACACCGACATCGTCGAAAAAGAGATGTACACTTTTCCGGATCGCAAGGGGGACCTGATTACCCTGCGCCCGGAGGCCACCGCATCCATCTGCAGATCCTACATCCAGCACAAAATGTATGCGGAGGACCCGGTACAGAAGTTTTATACCATCGGGCCCATGTTCCGGCGCGAACGGCCCCAGAAAGGACGCTATCGGCAATTTTATCAGATTAACGCCGAGATATTCGGGGTGGCATCGCCGCTGGCGGATGTGGAGCTGATTTTCCTGCTCAAAACCCTGTGTGAGAGGTTGTCGGCCGGCGATGTGGAGGCGCACATCAACTCTTTGGGCTGCCCTGAGTGCCGCCCGGTTTTCAAAACCGCCCTCCAGGAGTATATTGCATCGCGCACGGAGGCTCTCTGCTCGGATTGTGCCCGGCGCAAGGACAGAAACCCGCTGCGTGTTCTGGACTGTAAGGTGCCGGGATGCCGGGAGGCCATGCAAAAGGCGCCATCCATCATCGATCATTTGTGCCCGGCGTGTACGCAGCATTTTAATACGGTTCAGGCGTCTCTGGCCTCCCTGGAGGTGCCTTTCATAGTGGACAAACGTCTGGTCCGGGGCCTGGATTACTACACCAGGACGACCTTCGAGATACAGACCCGATCTTTGGGCGCCCAAAGTGCCGTTGCCGGCGGCGGCAGATATGACGGCCTGGTTAAAATGCTGGGCGGCCCGGACATGCCGGCCACCGGTTTTGCCATCGGGTTCGACCGCCTGGCCGAAGTGGTGGATCTTGACAAGCAGGCCTATATCAAAAAGCCGGATCTCGCATTGGGGATCGACGGCATTCAGGCATCCATGGATTTTGAGGGGCGCAGCCTGAAAAGCCAGATGAAACGTGCCGGCAGGTGCGGCGCGAGGTACACCCTGATTGTTGGTGAAGATGAACGGGCAACAGGGCAGGCCATCCTGCGTAACATGACCACCAGGGAGCAGGTGAGCGTCCCGCTGGCCGAATTGGTAAAAAATATCAAACCATTAATAAAAAAATAACTTTTCAGTGCGCAACATCCATAACGAAGCATGATTTTTATTTTAATGTTAGAGTACTTATCAAAGTACAAATCATGGAAATTTATTTTTACACATTAGAAACAATAATACGTGCAGATTTATGTTCTATCTCAAGATAGAGGGTATTGATGCTGGATAGAAAAATACCTGTCTGTTTCTAATGAAAGGAGTCAAACCATTGTCAGATAATCTGGAAAATATGCGCAGGACCCATCACTGTTGTGAGCTTGGGGCGGACGACATTGGCAAGGAAGTGGTGCTCATGGGCTGGGTGCAGCGCAGACGCGACCACGGGGGCGTCATATTCATCGACCTGCGGGACAGGAACGGCCTTACGCAGGTTGTCTTCAACCCTGAAGTGCATGCGGCCGTCCACACCAAGGCGCACGTACTGCGCAGCGAGTTCGTCATTGCGGTCCGGGGCAAGGTGGAAAGCAGGCCCGACGGCATGATCAACCCCAACCTGGTCACCGGGGCCATCGAGGTCCTGGTAACGGAGCTGAAAATATTGAACCATGCGGTTACCCCGCCATTTCTGATTGAAGACTCCGTGGAAGTGTCCGAGACCATCCGGCTGCAGCATCGGCATCTGGACCTGAGGCGCCCGCATCTGCAGAAGAGCATCATCCTGAGGCACAAGACCAGTGAGGCCGTGCGCCGCTATTTGAATGACAACGGGTTTATCGATATCGAAACCCCTTTTCTGACCCGCAGTACACCGGAGGGAGCGCGTGATTACCTGGTGCCCAGCCGGGTGAATCCCGGTCAGTTTTACGCTCTGCCGCAGTCGCCGCAGATATTTAAGCAGCTTCTCATGATATCGGGCTTCGACCGGTATTATCAGATCGTGCGCTGTTTCCGGGATGAAGATCTGCGTGCAGACCGACAGCCCGAATTCACCCAGATCGATATCGAGATGTCCTTTGTGGGAGAAGAGGATGTCATGAATCTCGGCGAGGGCTTGATCATGTCGATTTTCAAGAATGTGCTCGGTAAGTCATTGATGTCGCCCTTTCCGCAGATGACCTATGAAGAGGCCGTGGGGCGCTATGGGTTGGACAAGCCGGACACCCGTTTCGGCCTCGAGCTCAAGGACATATCAGACATCGTCGAAAAATCGGGATTCAAGGTCTTTTCGTCGGTTGTGAAAAAAGGCGGCATGGTCAAGGCGCTCAACGCCAAGGGCTGTAACAAATTTTCACGCAAGGAGATTGATGACCTGACCGAATTCGTGGCCATCTACAAGGCCAAAGGCCTGGCCTGGATCAAGGTTCGCGAAAAGGAATGGCAGTCCCCCATCACCAAATTCTTCAGCGATGAAGAGAAGGAAAAAATGAGAACCCGTCTGGATATGGAGCCCGGGGACCTCGTGTTTTTTGTTGCGGACCAGCCCAAGGTGACCAATGAGGCCCTGGGGCACCTCAGAAACCATATCGGGAGCAAACTGGGCCTCATCGACAAGGAGGCTTTCAATTTCGTTTGGGTGACCCATTTCCCTCTGATGGAATACGATGAGACCGAAAACCGGAACCAGGCGCTCCACCATCCCTTTACCGCTCCGCTGGAGGAGGACTACGACAAGCTGGAATCAGATCCCATCGCTGTCAGGTCCAGGGCTTACGATCTCGTGTTGAACGGTTTCGAGATCGGCGGCGGCAGCATTCGTATCCACCGCAAGGAGGTCCAGGAACAGGTGTTCAATGCGCTGGGGTTGTCTCCGGAGACCTATCAGGAAAAATTCGGTTTTCTGATCTCAGCCCTGGAATCGG
>JAFDAT010000218.1 GCA_019313725.1 Deltaproteobacteria bacterium | reverse complement strand
TGGAATGCTAAAGTGTTCGATCATGCCGGTGCTACGGAAATCGGGGCATGGTCCTACGAGTGTGAGGGCAACCCAGGGGGTATGCATGTAAATGAAGCCTTTTTCCTGGTTGAAATAGAAGATGTGGAAACAGGAGAAATTATCGATGAACCGGGCAAGCGCGGAAAAATGATCATCACCGCCCTGGATCGCCAGGCCCAGCCATGCGTCCGCTTCGATGCCAAGGACCTCATCGAGTGGGATTCCCAACCGTGCTCCTGTGGCCGGTCTTTCAGAAGAATAAAGGGAGGTGTATTGGGCAGAGCCGATGACATCACTAAGGTAAAAGGTGTTCTCCTCTCTCCCACGGCCATCGAAGAGGTAGTCCGGGGTATTGAAGAACTGGGAGACGAGTACGAGGTCATCGTGGAAAAAGCCGGGGATATCGACAAAATC
The DNA here is from genome assembly GCA_019313725.1 of Deltaproteobacteria bacterium. GTDB lineage: Bacteria > Desulfobacterota > Desulfobacteria > Desulfobacterales > B30-G6 > JAJDNW01. Next base: position 5,697 of record JAFDAT010000218.1, on the reverse strand, counting down.
ACCCTGAAGGTAGAATTGCGCCGGGAGACAGCCGGTCATCAGGAGGAGACAGAACAACGCCTCAAAGACGAACTCAGACTAAAGACCAACCTGGGTTACAACCTCGAGTTCCACGAATATGGCTCGCTGATGCGTTTTGAAGTAAAGGCACGGCGGTTCAAGGATATGCGCAAATAGATCGATTAGCGGTTTTTACACAACCCAAGAAAAGGAAAAACCATGGAATCGGATCTGAAAATTCATGAGATTCACGCTGAGATTCAGTCGATTAAACGATCGGCCAATCAGCTCGAGCAGTTGGGGGACAGCCTGCCAGCCGTTACCCGTAATGCCCTGAGAATTCTTGCCAGCACCAAAATGCTGGAAATCAACCTTTCCGATATAGTAGAGTTTTCCGAGATGCCGTAATGAATGCCACAAACTTGTTGGAAGGAAACGGTGTCAGACGTAGGCATAGTATCCTCCCGTCACGAAAGAAACGGCTGATGGAAACAGTCATGAGGCGTTCAAATTGAAGTTGGGCTTCCCGATCCTTTTCAATAGTTTCAATGTATTCCTCTATATTTCGGCAGTGGATATTATGCATGTGGCGTGTCACACGCTCCTTAACGCCTTTCCTGACCCTTCGGTAACCAGCCCAGGAGAATCCGAACCGATTAAGGAGTTGGCAGAACTGCTTATCTTCCATCCATTGTGAAAAGCTCGATAGCAATCGATCTATTTGAATAAATAAGTCAACATAAGATTCGATCCTTTTTCATTTCCGGTCAAAAGGAACAAAACGCTAATTCAGGATAATATCTCGGGATTTGCCACCGCAAGTTAACATCATATCGAGAATCGACAGGTTGGCGATAAAATCTCCATACATCTGGGGATAAATATATTCGGGTTTTTTAAAAGAGACCAATTCAAGGCCCGCCAATTTAAATTGAACCGGGTTATAATAGGCTAAAGCCGAAGACTGAACCAGAAATTGATTGGCGCCCAAGGACTTGCATATATCGATAATCAGCGGTGTCCCCTTTCCCCTAACATCCAACTCCGACATCAACACAATCCTGGTTTCAATTCTGAGAAAGTCCATAATATATTTGATTATCTCCATATTCAAATCGATGAGAAGATCATATTGCTGGGAAAAAATCTGTTTCAATAAATTGACATGATCCTTAAGAAAGGGGGCGTGGGCGTAGGCACTTTGAAAACTGTGCAAATGCTTTTTCTTCCAGTTGCCGGTGTGGCATATTCTAACCTCTCTAATTTGTTGTAGTCCCAGTCCTTTTTTCCACACTGGAATGGTCATCCATAAGGTATCCTGATCGTTTTTGAATCGATTGCGAGTAATCCAAGTTGTTCTGCGGGGAAATTGCACATCATCCAGAATGACAAAATAATCTGAAAGATGCGCTTTGTAAAAAAAAACGGGATAGGGAGCAAAATATGGTTGGTTCGCTGATATGATCATTTTATTCTGCCTTTTACTCGAAATCTCATCGGTTTACCTATTTGACTACACTTTCAATTGAGGTTATTGATCAGATGTGGATAATCAAATACCAGCCATGTTTTTCAAAACGCTTGACCTGGACAAAGACGGTTTTCTGTCACGTTCTGACCTGAACAATTCTGCCAAACGATTCAGGTGGTCGTGGCATGAGGCACCGCTTTTGGCGGTCTTGGATCTTCTAAGCATTTCAAAACCTATCCCGAAGAGTGAATTCATCGCCCTTATTCACCAGATCCACAATGATCCACTGGGGCCATACGGCAACATCCTTCTAAAATCGCCACATTTCTTACAACCCGCATCTTTGAGAGGCGACCGGATCCCGAACAACAAAACGGCTGGGGAAGATAATCGAAATGAAATTCAGAAAAAAGAGCGCCCTGCCCAACCGGATTTCAACACGTTGGCTGGGTTTCTGGAAAAAGCCACCTGTACGAAGGTTGCAATCCAATATCAGTCTCTGCTTGAAAACCTTAAGGTTGTTGTTGATTTAAGCCTGTCCGGTGCCCGGACTAAAAACTACATCTCTTCACCTGCGTTTAACGATCTTTCGGCGGTCGAATCTGCCGTAGTGCAAATGCTGGATGAGGGCGTTCAGGTGGTACGGCAGGTTATGTGGAATTAATTGCATCATAGTGTAATTCAAGCCTATGATATGAAATAATCCCCCATTTGCAAAAGGTACTATAATTCGTTAAAATATCCCTCGGTTTTGCATCATTAAAACGGGAACCGAGGTCACTCAAATGCCCATTTCATTTCTCTCAAAAAGCCACGGTCAAATTCCGATAGGATTTTTCAACATCGAAACCGACATGCTGCTTATGGACCACTACTTTTTCTTTTCCACGGATTTTTGTGAATGGATCGTTGAGTGGACTGCCAATAAAGAGGTCAACCGTGACGAAAAAATGATCTACCTTATTCCACAAAGGGAAATGATCGGCAATTTATCCGGCGCCATTCATGGATACGAATTCACAGGCTTCATCGGGGAAGTCTACAAGTTGTTTCCCTTCCCAGAGAGCCATGCAGGTTTTAAGCAAAAACCCTACGGCACTCAAAATCGGCCAGCAGTCGAGCAGACAATACAGCCGTATGCCGAACAGTTGAAGGTACCAATCGTTTTTCACCAGGATAGCCCAACCATTGATTTTGGTGTTTATACATTCAGTTCAGAGGTTTTTAGGGACATCATAGGATATATCGAAGCAGGCGGGATGCCTGGCTGGCTGAATGGACGACCACCCGATTATGTAATCAGGATGATAGCTAAGCTGGCAATCACTCACCACCAGCATTTAAGGAAATAGAATTACGTGGATATGCACTTGGCTCCAGTTGATACAATATGTTGTACCCCGAATTATTAACCACCACAACCGGTGGCGTGTTACTGAAGTGCATAACCAGATAGAATTATATGTCCACTCTGAATTCTTACCTAACCTGAGCGTTTCAACTTGAAATATTTTTATAGTATTACAGCCGCAATCAGCCTAATGATAAGAGAATAATTCCACTGCGAAGACAATCGGATAGGATTTTCATCCCGGAAACAATTCAGCATGAAGCATAAGATAAGGTTACCATCGAGTTTACCGAGGCTACTATGAAAGCAATAAGGGTAAGGAACTGGGTGCTAACCCATCGGCGGTGCTGGTTTTTTACTGGCATTTTCCCCCACGTCAGGTTCGCATCGATGGCAGGGTTTTAAAGCTTTCCCGTAGAGAGGCAGAAGCTGACTGGAAAGCCCGCAGACGGGAAAACCAGGCTGTCTCGGCTACGGTCCCCCAGAGCAGTGTCATTGAGGGAAGGGAAGATCTGATAGAAAAAGTTAATCAGATCGGTTCTTATCCCGATTAGTTGTAGTTTGGATCCTTGGCCCCAGGGCCTCTCGGATCCTGAGATTTATTTGACGGATGAACATTCGTGAAACAGCTCAAACGGGCATTTGTTTTTACAGTATTCGTGGTCTATCTTACGGAAAAGTACGGTGATGGCATCACCCCTGTTCTCGATCAGCAGTTCGGGTTCTATGTCTTTCAACAGACCTGATTGCTTGAAAGTCTGCATTACCGGCTGCCGCACTCCCATGAAGGCAGTATTGAAGTTCCTGCTTTTGACATCCTCCATCAACACTTTGAGTTCATCGATTCCGGTGATGTCGATGAAACTCATGGCCTGAAGATCCAAAAGCAGAAATTTGACCGGTGATTTAACCGCGTCCATGCGTTTAATAATATGCTCGGTGGTGTATTCAGCATTGGCAAAATAGATAACGTTATCGGACCGCAGCTGCAGTATCTGGGGGCAGGACGGTAATTGAAAAATATCCGCGTTGACGAACATGTTCAATTTTGGGTCCTTGGTCACCCGTACGATACGGGGGTGCATGGTTTTCCAGAGAAAGAACATCAGGGAGATCATAACCCCTATAAGCAGTGCATAATCCGGTTTGGCAATCAGGGAAATGACAAACACCGTAATGGCGACAATGCCGTCGTGGCGGTTCATCTTCCACAGGTCGAACACTGCCTTGGGGTGAAACAGCAGCAGTACCGCGCTGATCACCATGGCCGCGAGGGCTGCCTTGGGGATGTAGGTAAATAAATTCGTCAAAAAAAGAAGGGCCAGCACTACGCATATGCTGGAAACGGCACTGGAAATGCCCGTTTTTGCACCCGATGCATAATTGATGGCGGTTCTGGAAAAGGATCCGCTTACGGGATAGGACTGAAAAAAGGAACCGATGAGGTTGGCCAGGCCCTGGCCGATAAATTCCTGGTCGACATTCAGTTTCTGCTTGGTTTCGGATGATATGGTTTTGCCCACGGAATAGGTTTCGGCGAAGCTCACCAGGGCGATGACCACTGCCGGTCCAATCAGTGAACTGATGGTCTGCAGATCGAAGGCGGGTACATGGAAAACCGGCAGGCCCTCGGGAATGTTGCCAACGATGGCAACGCCTTTTTCGTGCAGCCGGAAGGCATAGGTGGCGATGGTTGTCAAAACGAGAGCGGCTATGCTGGCGGGAAATGCGGGTTTGAAGTATTTGATACCATAGATGATGATAAAAGCGGTAACGCCGACGGTTACCGTAGGGAGGTGAAGCCCCGGGAGACAGATTAAGATGTCCAGCAGTTGTTGGAAAATGTATTCGTGGCGGGCAACCTCGAGCCCCATGAAATTGGGCAGTTGGGTTGCGGTGATGATCAGGGCTGCCGCTGCCGTAAACCCTTTTACGGCAGAATGGGAAATAAAGGACATGATTTCCCCGAATTTGAACAGTCCGATGGCAAGGTACAGGACACCCACCATCAAGGCCAGGAGGAAAGCCAGGTCGATGTAATGGGGGCTGCCGGGTTCAGCCATGTTGCTCAGGGTGGTGAGCACCAGCAGGCTCATGATGGCGATGGGACCGGTAGCCATCTGGCGCAGACTGCCCCACATGGCTCCCAGCATGGGGGCGACCACCGATGCATACAGTCCATACACCGGGGGGAGTCCCGCCAGGATAGCATAGGCCATGGACTGGGGAATAAGCACGGCAGCGACGGTCAACCCTGCAATGGCATCATTTTTGAGCGTGACCGGATGATAGTCCTTCAGCCACTGGAGAAACGGGAAAAAACGGTAAAGCAATTGGTTTTTCTGCATTAGCTCGCCTAACCCGGAAAAACCGGAATCAAAGTGCTTGGGATATCGAAGTGCTGAAATCCACGTGATTGAAGCTGGTGATAGACTTCGTTTGTGCGCCGGGTACGGTTCAAATAGGGACCTACTTTCAGCCCTAACACGTTGGAAAATTTGCTGCAAGTCTAACTATTACAGAAACGGGTATGTCCAAATAATCCGGGCGTCAGAAGAACAGTTACATGACTAACTTGGCACATTTGTCAATCTTGCAACACCACCGTACTATTATCACAGGTTTGGGTGAGACTGTGATCCCCAAGAAGTATCCAAAGCCAACCCCAACGTTTCTTGGGCTCTATATTTCCTTGCCGAAAATGTGATCGCATAGATGAAGATTAGAAACCTGGTAACGTGGAGCGTTGATTGAAAGGTTTAATCATATTATGCTGCGTGTTTAAGTTATGTTTTGTCTTTAATTCCCCATTTCATTCCCTTTCTTGTTGAAGGATTTGAAAAATCCTTTTAATTCTTCTCATTCCGTTTTTTTT
>JAFDAT010000217.1 GCA_019313725.1 Deltaproteobacteria bacterium | reverse complement strand
CTTCCTGAAAGCATATTTTCAGTCAATGCAATTGTCGGATTGCGCCCACAGTGTAAATAATCATCCTTAAAGCTGAACCAAATGTGTATCTGAGACCCACATAGGCAGCCAACCAAATTATGTTTTTGGGATAAATATTCGTTTTGGTGGGGGTGGCGATCAGAAGTTTTAAAAAGGGCGTGAATCAGCGACCACCGGCAGAGCATGGCCCCTTCGAGGGGCCTTCCTCATACCCCCGGCTCTGCCGGTGGTCGCTGATTTGCTGTTGCGCCAAATTTAACCACTGTCGAGGCTTCCTAAGTTACAAGGTTTTAATATCTTCAGACTTATGTCATACTATTTTTTATCGAACCTGATTCATAGTGGATGATCAATCCGAAACTCAAGGAGGAAACCAAAGCATGTTGGACCATCTATTATCACCTATTACAATCCGGAATATGGAACTGGACAATCGGTGTGTTATACCACCGATGGGCACAAACCTGGGGAACCCCGACGGTACGGTCAGCGAGAAAAACCTGGCATATATGAAGCGGCGTGCCGAAAGCGGTGTCGCTTTGATCATAACTGAAATTACAGGGGTACATCCATCGGGTTGTGTTGGATTGGGAATTTATGATGATCGCTTTATTCCCGGGCTTAGACAAATGGTGGATACCATTCACCAGGCCGGCAGCAAGGCTGCACTGCAGTTGCATCATGCCGGCAGGGAGGCAATGCCTCAGCTGAAAAAAGGAGAGGCCATCGGACCTTCAGCCGTACCCAGCTTCGTATACGGAATTCCACCCAGGGAGATGAGTCACGATGACATCAAGATGATAATCCGGTCTTTTGGAGATGCGGCAATTCGGGCCCAGGCCGCCGGCGCCGACGCCGTCGAAATTCATGCTGCACATGGATATCTCCTGACCCAGTTTCTGTCGGTACACGCCAACCAGCGGACAGATGAATATGGCGGCAGTTTCAAAAAAAGAGCCCGCTTTGTGATCGAGGTGGTCGCCGAAGTCCGAAAAAGAGTAGGTGCGGATTATCCCATACTGCTGAGAATATCGGCCGAAGAGTTTATCAAGCACGGCTATCTGGTGGAAGATGTGATCGGTATTTTACCTGACCTGGTGGCGGCCGGCACCGATGTTCTGCATGCCTCTGTCGGGACCCACGGCAGTCCGGGCGGAATAACCAGCGCTCCGCCTGAATACGATGCGGGCTGGAATGTATGGCGGGCTAAAAAAATCAAGGATGCTGTAGATATTCCGGTGATTGCCGTAGGCCGATTCACTGATCCCCTGATAGCGGATGAAGTCGTAGCAAGTGGTGATGCAGATATGGTGGCATTTGGACGCCAGCTTCTGGCCGACCCTGATTTCCTGAATAAGGCCAGACAGGGACGGACCGGTGATATTCGCAGGTGTCTGGCCTGCAATCAGGGCTGCATTGAACGCCTAATGCTGGAGAAAGGCGCCAGTATACGCTGTGCCATCAACCCGGAAACAGGGCAGGAACTGCTCGTTCCCAAAAAGCCTGCCGAAACCCCTCGACGTGTCTGGGTGATAGGCGGTGGCCCCGCTGGAATGACAGCCGCTTTAGAGGCTGCAACCCTTGGGCACGAAGTGACCCTTTACGAAAAATCCGATCACCTGGGCGGTCAGGTACATTTTGCCCGGCAGGTGCCATTCAAAAAAGTTTATGGAGACTGGATCGACTGGCTGGCCGGTAGGATTGAAAGCCGCGGCGTGACTGTCAGGACCGGTGTTTCCGTGACGGACGCAATGCTTGAAAACGGCGATCCGGAAGTGGTGATTCTGGCCATTGGCGGTAAAAAAACGACGCCTGCCATTAATGGGATAGACCAGCCCGCAGTCAGTGACGCCTGGCAGGTGCTCAACCGTGAAAAACCGGCCGGCAAACAAGTAGTGGTCATCGGCGCCGGACTCATCGGGATGGAAACCGCCGATTTCCTTGTGAACCAGGGCAGTCGGGTGACATTGGTGGAAATGTTGCCGCACTCTCCCGTGCTCAAGATTACCGGTCACGGATATCAGCTGCACAAACGCTTGAGGGAGGCTCATGTTCAGTTTTATTTCAGTACTACCATTTCAAGTATCGATGGAGACCGTGTCACCCTCAGCCATGAAAATAAAGAAGAGATTCTGGAGGGCATCGACCAGGTGGTACTGGCTGTAGGAATGAAACCGCGTTCCGATCTGAAAAATACCCTTCGGGACAAAAATATTCGACATTTTATTGTCGGTGATGCATACCAGGTGCGCAGAATCATCGAAGCCACGGAAGAAGGTGCGCGAGCTGCATGGAATATCTGACAATCCCAAATATAAATCCTTTTGGATTTATAGCAAATGTAAGAATAACGTTCCGATAGGAGTCCCGGCATAGCTGCCACATGGCATTTCAGTTGGAACAGATCGTCCTCATCGGTTCTATTCGTACAGAGACGAATTATTCTAATTAGATTAGTGATAATCAATCAGACCAGAAATTTTTTGCCAGCCCTCTCCGTTTTTTCCACAAGCCGCCTTTTTCCGTAAAATTTTTAATGCCGGAAAATTGATCGGCGTCTGCTATCTCCCAGGCACCGTTTACCGCTCCGCTTAAACCGGCCGAAAGCATCTCGAACCCCTGGGCAGTATAGAGATCGGTTTCGCAGCCGCGATTTACTATATATTTAAGCTGACGGCATGCCTGCAGGTTTTTAGCCCGAAGTACCGTCAGCAAGGCGTCGACCTCATCATCCAGTTTGTCGTTCGCTACCACGCGGTTCCACAGTCCCCAGTCAACCGCGCGTTTGGCCGGCATGATTGCGCCGATAATATTGATTTCCTTGGTCCGCCGTTTACCGATATACCTTGCCATCCGAGTGGTTCCGCCCCATCCGGGAGTGATCCCGCTGTCCACTTCCGGCATGCCCCAGAGCGCTCTTTCGGTGGCAATTACAAAATCAGACGCCATGGTGATTTCAAGCCCGCCACCCACTGCATACCCGTCCACGGCACTGATGGTCAGTTTATCCAGCTCTTCCAGCGAATTCGCCATGTCCTGGTAAATGCGCACCCGGCGCATCACCCCGTTGGCGCCCTGGGTGCTTTTTCCATATTCATCGTCACCCCATTTCAGCATTTCCGTGATGTCATCACCCGCGCAAAATGAATTTCCAGCGCCTTTAATGACCACGAATTTTATTTCCGTGGATTTTTTAATTGTCTGGATCGCATCCACCAGCATATCGGACAATTCGATGCTCAAGGCATTGCGCACCTCCGGTCTGTTCAGGGTAATGCGTGCCGTATCTCCGTCCATTGCCAGCAGTAACGGTTTTTCAGCCATAAAATGACCTCCTTGATTTGGGTTAGGGTGTTGGTAATTCACTTGTAAATTGCAAGCGAAAATATTGCTATCAATCTTCCTTGTAAATTGAAAGCATATATTTCTCTTGACACCAATAATTATATTGTCATAAATATACTGAAACGTTTCAGTATATATTGACCGGTTTTATTGTTCCTTACGGCTCCAAATTCTTCGGCAACTATCAGGATGAATAAACGGGTAACCATAAAAGACATCGCTAAGATGGCGAATGCGTCAGTGGCTGCGGTTTCAATGTCACTTAACAACCGTCCTGGTATCGGTGATGAAAAACGGCGAAAAATAATTGAGATTGCCAAAAAAACGGGGTATCAACCCAGTCTGGTAGCCAAGGCTCTGGTTAATAAGCGAAGCTATCTTATTGGATTGATAATTAAAGATATATCGGATCATTTTTTTGCTGAACTGGCAAAGGGTGTTGAAGATACAGCTAAAAAATACGGTTACAGTACCATATTATGCACAACGGACGGAAATTCTAAAACGCAAGAAGATTATTTTGATATACTTTGCTCCCGTGGTGTTGATGGAATCATCATATCAACTGTTGTCGCTGAAGATTCTCAAATTGCATTTCTTATCGATGAAAAAATTCCCTTTGTCTGTATTAATCGGATACCCCTTATTCCGTCTTTGAAAAAAAAAGCAGAATACATCATTATGGATAACTATTCTGCAGGGTACAAGGGTATAGAGCATCTTTGGAAACTGGGCCACGATAAGATTGCTATCATTACTGGATCACTAAATGCTTCCAATGCCAGGGACAGTCTTAAAGGCAGTAAAGCGGCATTAAAAAAAAGCGGCATTAAAATTCCTAAGCGCTATATTAAAGAAGGAACATATTCATATCGGGAAGCATGTTTGATTTGTGAACGGCTTTTGAAAAGCAAGAATCCGCCCACCGCAGTTTTCGCTCACGATGATAATATGGCCCTTGGCGCCCGGGAGGCCATATTGCGTTCAGGACTGGCAATTCCAAAAGATATCGCTTTGATGGGCATCGATAATATAAAAACGGGCGCTTTGGCAGGCATCGAATTGACCACCATAAGCCAGAAAAAATATGAGATGGGTGCCATGGGGGTGAAAATCCTTGTCAATCGAATCGAAGAAAGGGTTCCGCATATGGTGGAAAAGATCGTCCTGGATGCAGAACTTATTATCCGGAATACTTGTGGATATCAGATGCACGGATATAGACGTTAATTATTAACTGAAACGTTTCAGTTAATAATTAATCTTACAAATAGTGGAGGGAAGTATTATGGCGCATGATATCGAAAACAGTCATTTTTTACATTATAACCTGCGTTCAATTGCTCCTATGGTGGAGAGGGGGGAGGGGATTTACCTATACGACAGTTCCGGTAAGCGCTACATCGACGGGACCTCCGGTCCTGTGGTGTGCAACATCGGCCATGGGGTCAAGGAAATCGGCGAGGCATATGCCGCCCAGGCAGAGAAGGTGGCCTATGTTTTTAGATCCCACTTCACCAGCGAACCAAGTGAAAAGCTGGCAACCATGATTGCGGAGATGGCGCCAAAGGGTCTCGAAGGCGTTTTTTTCGTGTCCAGCGGGTCTGAAGGCACTGAAATGGCGGCCAAGATAGCCCACCAATATTATCTGGAGCAAGACAAGGTCAGAAAAGAACTGATTGTCTCACGCTGGTTGAGCTACCACGGCATCACCATGGGGGCGCTATCCATGAGCGGACACGTTCAGCGCAGGAAGAATTTTGTGAACTCCCTTTTGCCCTATCCGAAGATACCCATTCCCAACTGTTATCGATGTCCAGAGAACAGCCAATATCCGGCATGTAACCTTGCCTGCGCTTATCGTCTTAAAGAAACTATCCAGATGATTGGAGAAGAATATATCAGTGCGTTTATCGCGGAACCGGTTGTAGGCGCTGCTGCCGGTGCCGTTGTGCCGCCGCCGGAATATTACAAAATCATCAGGGAAATTTGTGATGAGTTCGACATCCTGTTAATTGCCGACGAGGTGATGACCGGTTTCGGCAGAACCGGTTTGAATTTTGGGATGGAGCACTGGGATGTCACGCCGGACATGATCGTCTTTGCCAAGGGAGCCAGTGCCGGCTACTACCCTTTGGCCGGCGTCATTATTTCCGAAAAAATATTTGATGTTCTCAAAAACGGGAAAAAAGGAATATTCTCCCCCGGACATACCTATTCCGGAACCCCCATGGCAGGTGCCGTGGGATGCAGTGTCATCGAATACATGCAGCAGCATAAACTGATCGATAATGTCAAGAACCTCAGCGGATACCTGGAGGACCGATTGAAAACGTTGTATTCTCATACAATCGTAGGAGATATTCGTGGCAAGGGATTCTTGTGGGGTATCGAATTTGTAAAAAATCAAAAAACCAAGGAGCCTTTCTCTGCAAAGCAGGGTGGAAATATAGCTGATTTAATATCGAAAACAGCATTTACAAACGGACTGATCGTGTACCCCGGGGGAGGATGTGTGGATGGGAATCGAGGCGATCACATGCTAGTAGCACCACCTTTTATAATTAAGAAACAAGAGATTGATAAGATCGTATCAATTCTCGACCAGTCTATTTCAATAATAGAAAAAGAGATTTCATAAGGATTTTGAAGGCTGCTGATCGGGAAATATTATAATCGAACTTACATTTATCCGCCCGCCATTACTTTCAGTTTTCCTATTACTTTATCGTCTTCTGCCTGGGATATATCTTTCCTAAAAGGTGCACCC
>JAFDAT010000216.1 GCA_019313725.1 Deltaproteobacteria bacterium | reverse complement strand
GCACTGGTTGAAATAATGGGATTGCCCAGCTGCTCGATGAGAGCGATGCAGATTTTATGGTCGGGTACCCGGATACCGGCGGTCTTCCTTTTGGTCAACATCATTTTCGGTACCATTTTCGAACCTTCCAGGATGAAGGTATAGGGTCCCGGAAGAAGGCGTTTCATCGTACGGTAGGCGTAATTGGACACTTTAGCATAACGGCTGATATTTTTAAGCCCTGAACAGATAAAGCTGAAGGGTTTATTCTTGTTGCGCTGCTTTATCTGATAGATCTTCTCGATGGCTTTTTTGTTCATGATGTCGCACCCGATACCGTAGTGGGTGTCAGTAGGGTAAGCGATGATGCCGCCCTGTTTGAGCGAATCCGCAACTTTGCGGATCAGTCGTTCCTGCGGGTTTATGGGGTTGATGTTGATAAGCATAGCGATTGGGTGTTTACTATGGCCGAAAATTCATGTCAAGCCATGAAAATCAGTGATTGTCATCGGAAATATTTTCGCGTACCTTATTTCATCATAAATCCCGCTTATAGTATTGACGCGGGCTGCAAAAACGAATCCCCGATTTTAATGAATGATTGCTAAACACCACGACATCTGGTATTGGGATTCAAACCAACACTCGATATGGTATATTCTGAACCACGTAGTAAAAAATAAATTAGAATACCTTGATTTTATACGGCACTGCGAATTTATGACTGGAGGAAACAATGATTGAGAACACCCCTGAGGAAGCTTATTCGTTTGATGATGTATTGCTGATTCCAGGCTATTCCGCTGTATTGCCCAGGGATGTGGATGTAAGTACCCGACTCACAAAAAATATCAGCCTGAACATTCCGCTTGTCAGTGCAGCCATGGATACCGTGACGGAAGCCCGTGCCTCCATCAGTATGGCCCGCGAAGGAGGGATGGGCTTCATCCACCGGAACATGAGTATCGACACCCAGTCCCTGGAAGTGGATCGTGTAAAAAAGTCGGAAAGCGGTATGATCGTCGATCCGGTCACGATCCACCCGGACAAGACGGTGGAAGCCGTGCTGGATTTGATGAAAAAATACAGGATTTCAGGTGTGCCGGTAACCGACGGCGACAAACTGGTGGGCATTGTAACCAATCGTGACCTGCGTTTTGAGACCAGTACGGAAAAAAAGATTTCCGAGGTCATGACACGGGATCAACTGGTCACCGTGTCGGAAGGTATCTCGCTGGATGACTCCAAAAAGCTGCTTCACGAACACCGCATCGAGAAACTCCTGGTTGTCGACAAAAACGGAAGACTCACGGGGATGATTACGATCAAGGACATAGAGAAAATCAAAAAATATCCCGATGCCTGCAAGGACAGCATGGGGCGGCTGCGGGTCGGTGCGGCGGTTGGCGTTGGCGACGATATGCAGGCCAGGGCCGAAAGCCTTTTACGCGCCGGCGCCGACGTTATCGCCATCGACACCTCGCACGGGCACTCTGAAAATGTTATCCAGGCCGTCAAGACATTAAAGGGCGACTTCAAGGGCATCGAACTGGTGGCCGGAAATGTGGGTACTGCCGAAGGGGCCGAGGACCTGATCAAAGCCGGCGTCGATGCGGTCAAAATAGGCATCGGTCCCGGGTCCATATGCACGACCCGTATTGTTGCCGGAGTGGGTATTCCCCAGATGACCGCGATCATGAACTGCAGGGCTGCATCGGAAAAAAGCGGGGTACCGCTGATTGCCGACGGCGGAATTAAATTTTCCGGCGATGTTTCCAAGGCCATTGGCGCCGGTGCACATACCGTTATGATCGGTGGCCTGTTCGCCGGAACCGAGGAAAGCCCCGGAGAGTCCATCTTTTTTCAAGGCAGGAGCTACAAGGTTTACCGGGGGATGGGTTCCCTGGAAGCCATGAAAAAAGGCAGCAAGGACAGGTATTATCAGGGGGACGACGAAGAAGACGCGAAGCTGGTGCCGGAAGGGATTGTGGGCAGAGTCCCCTACCGGGGGACGCTCTCATCGAACATTCACCAGCTGGTGGGCGGACTCAAGGCCGGCATGGGCTATCTTGGCTGCCAAACCATCGGTGACCTGATGGAAAAGGCGCGTTTCATAAAGATCAGTGCGGCCGGCCTCAGGGAGAGCCATGTCCACGATGTGATTATCACCAAAGAAGCGCCGAACTATCGGCTGGATTAGAAAGCTTAGTGTCTACAATGAAACATAACAATATTGACTTTGTCCACCTGCATGTCCATACCCAGTACAGTCTGCTGGATGGCGCCATAAGATTGGACCAGCTGTTTGACCGCACGCTCGAGTTGGGTATGAAAGCCGTGGCCATGACCGACCACGGAACCATGTTTGGGACGATCGAGTTTTATGAAAAGGCGCTCAAAAAGGGGATCAAACCCATCATTGGGTGCGAATGCTACGTGGCTCCCAGAACCATTTTCGACAAGACACCGCAAGATCACCGCGGTCTCACCCATCTCATTCTGCTCTCCGAGAATCAGGAAGGCTATCGTAATCTATGCAAGCTGGTTTCCATCGCCCGGATCAAGGGATTTTACCACAAACCCCGCATCGACCGAGCCTTGCTGAGAGAGCACAGCCAGGGCCTGATCGCACTCACCGCGTGCCTCCAGGGAGAAATCCCCCGACTGGTCCGCCAGGGAAACATGGCAGCGGCGGATGCCGCGGCACATCGTTTTATAGACATTTTCGGGGAAGATAATTTTTTTCTGGAAGTGCAGAACAACGGAATCGAGGCTCAGGATGTCGTCAACCGCGGTCTGTTTGAGATGAGTGACCGGCTTTCAATTCCCGTCGTGGCCACCAATGACTGCCATTATCTGAATGCGAAGGATGTGAAGGCTCACGATGTGCTGTTGTGCATTCAGACCGGAAAAACGGTCCAGATGGCAGACCGTTTGAAGTTCGGCACCGATCAGCTTTATTTCAAATCAAAAGAAAATATGGCCGCATACTTTGCTCACCAGCCGGCAGCGCTCGAAAATACGGTCAGCATTGCAGAACGTTGCCAGGTCGGTTTTGATTTTGACACCTATCACTTTCCCAGGTTTGAAACGCCACCCGGTCAGGACGAGGCGGTACTGTTTGAAGCAAAGGTACGCGAAGGATTTACGCGTATCCTCGAGAAACTCAGGAAAAAAAATCCGGATTTCGATGTGGCGATTTATACGGATCGTATCGATACGGAAATCAATCTGATAAAAGAGATGGAATTTCCGGGATACTTTCTGATTGTGGCTGACTTCATTAATTACGCCAAAGAAAATAAAATCCCGGTAGGACCCGGCCGGGGATCTGCCGCCGGCAGCCTTGTGGCCTATGCACTCGGAATTACCAACATTGACCCCATCCAACACGGATTGATATTCGAACGTTTTCTCAACCCGGCCCGTAAGAGCATGCCGGACATTGATGTCGATTTTTGTATCAACGGCAGGGAAAAGGTTTTCAAGTATGTCGTGGACAAGTATGGCGGAGGGGAAAAAGTCGCCCAGATTATAACATTTGGGAAACTGAAGACCCGGGCTGTTATCCGTGACGTGGGCCGTGCCCTGGACATTCCATTGAGTGAAGTCGACGCTATTGCAAAAATGGTCCCCGACGTCTTAAATATCAGTCTCGAAGATGCCCTCCGGCAGGAACCCAGAATACTGGCCCTGGCAGAGCAGAAACCCGAGATCGGCGAACTGATTCAGATATCGAAAGTCCTGGAGGGGCTTCCCAGACACGCATCCACCCATGCTGCCGGGGTGGTGATTTCCGACAAACCGCTGGTGGAGTACCTGCCGTTGTTTACGGGGAAAAAAGAGGAGGTCGTCACCCAGTTCGACATGAAGGTGGTCGAAAAGATCGGGTTGGTCAAATTTGATTTTCTAGGTCTGCGCAACCTTACCGTCATTGACAACACCCTCCAACTCATCGCCCGCCAGGGGAAAACGGTTCCGGATCTCGAATCCATGGACTTCGAAGATGCGGAAACTTACCGACTGCTGGCATCCGGTGACACGACCGGGGTGTTCCAACTGGAAAGCTCGGGTATGAAAGACCTGCTGGTGCGTCTGAGACCGGAATGCTTTGACGATATCATTGCGCTGGTGGCACTATACCGCCCCGGTCCTCTTGACAGTGGCATGGTCGATGATTTTGTCCTGCGGAAACACGGAAAAAAATCGGTTGAATACCTCGTGCCCGAACTGGCACTCCTGCTGGAGGAGACTTATGGTGTCATCGTTTACCAGGAACAGGTCATGAAAATCGCAGGGGTTCTTGCCAGCTATTCCATGAGCGAGGCGGATGACCTGCGCAAGGCCATGGGGAAAAAAATTCCGGAAATCATGGCCAAGCATCGCGAACGTTTTGTACAGGGGGCTGCGCAAAACGGCATCGATATCAAAAAAGCCGAACAGATATTTGATCTCATCGCAAAGTTCGGTGGTTACGGGTTCAACAAGTCCCACAGTGCCGCCTACGCGCTGATTGCATTCCAGACAGCCTATCTGAAGACGCATTTTCCGGTAGAGTTCATGGCTTCCCTGCTGACCAGCGAAATGCATTCAACGGATGGTGTCGTGAAGTATATTTCCGAGTGCCGCAGCCATGACATCGATGTGCTGCCCCCCAATATCAATGAGAGCGATACGTCCTTTGCCGTTTCCGGAGAGAAAATCAGGTTTGGTTTGGTGGCCGTAAAAAATGTGGGCGAGGCTGCCATCGAATCGATTATAGCGGCCAGGCAGGCTGGACCCTTCCCCTCGCTGTATGAATTTTGCGAAAGAGTCGACCCTGGAAAAGTCAACAAGGGGGTGCTGGTCAGCCTGATTAAATGCGGCGCTTTCGATTCAACCGGGGCTGCACGATCCTGCCTTTACACCGCCCTGGAAGATATCATGGACTATGGGCAGACCATCCAGCAGGAAAAAGCCGACCCCCAGATGGGATTATTCGATGCCTGTGCAGAATCGCAGGGCATCAACTGCCCACAGCTTCCCGGCATCGAAGAGTGGGATGAAAAGCAGATGCTGGCCATGGAAAAAGAGGCCCTGGGTTTCTATATCACCGGGCATCCGCTGAACCGCTACCTCGATCTTATTGAAAAATTCACCACTGCAGATACACTCAGTCTAAAGGACCTTTCCGATGCAGCGGGCGTCCGGATAGCCGGGATCGTCAGAAGCAGCAAGGTGATTAAAACCAAAAAGGGTGACCTCATGGCTTTTGTGACCGTGGAAGACATGCACGGTTCCACGGAAATTGTTGTGTTTTCTACGGTATATGCTGAGATAAACCAACTTTTAACCGACGATAATCCGATACTGATAGAGGGCCGTGTTCAGAAGGATGAAAAATCAGTCAAAATTCTGGCTGACAAGATTGTTCCCATTGAGATGGCTGAAGAAACATGGACGGCGAGCATCCATTTGAATCTGGAAGTGACCAGAACCGACAGAGCGCTTCTGGCATCCCTGCAGGAAATTCTGAAGACTCACGCGGGTCCCTGTGCCGCCTTTCTGCATTTGCGCAATCCAGAAAATGCAGAAGCCGTTATTGCCCTGCCGGAAACCCTGAAGTTGAAAGCCGGCAGCGCCCTGAAAAAAGATGTCGACAGGCTGCTGGGTTACAAGGCGCTTAAAACGTTATGCGACAAGGCCGGAAGCTCCATTGTGCGGAACGAGCCTAAAGCCAGGTGGAGGTCGCGTGCTTGAAAAAAAAGGTAATATCTATCCGGTTCTGCTGGCCGGCGGTTCGGGGACACGCCTGTGGCCCGTGTCCAGAGAACTCTATCCGAAACAGCTGGTGAATTTTATCGATGAAGATTCCCTGGTCCAGGGGACTATCCGGCGGTTGAACTCGGTGATGGATCGCGAACGTGTTCGCATCGTCTGTGGTCAGGAACACTATCATGAAACCGGTAAACAGCTTGCCGATATGGGGTTGAACCCGGAGGGCAAAATCATTTCGGAGCCGTGTGGACGCAATACCGCGCCGGCCATCCTGCTGGCATTGCTGATGATTCTCGAAGAAGATCCGGATGCAACGGTTTTCATATTTCCAGCGGATCATGTCATCCGGAATGTGGAACGGTTTTATGAACATTTGACCAGGGCGGCGGCACCTGACCATCAAACGTTTTGTCGAAAAACCGGACAAGGATACGGCTGAAACGTATATCCGGGCGGGGAATTTTTTCTGGAACAGCGGCATGTTTGCCTTTAACGGGGCCATTATGCTGGCGGAATACGAAAAACTGGCCCCTAGAATGGTGCGGATGATGCGGACGCTGCTCGGGAGCGGACAGCCCATTTCAGAAGCAGAATATAAAAATCTACCCAATATTTCCTTTGACTATGCCATCATGGAGAAAACTGCGCGGGGTGTGGTCCTGCCGTCCGACTTTGAATGGAGTGACATCGGGTCGTGGAAGTCCCTGTACGATTTTTTACCCAAGGATGCGGATAACAATGTGCTCAACGGCGATGTGGTGGCACACCACACAACAAACAGCTTTATTCTGAGCCACGACCGATTGATCGCCGCTAACGACCTTGATCAAACGGTCATTGTCGAAACACCGGATTCCGTTTTTGTTTCCGGACTTGAAAACAGCCGGAATGTAAAAGAGATCGTAGATACACTTAAGCGTCAAGAACGCAAGGAGTACCAGAAGCACAACACCGAGACCCATCCCTGGGGCCGCAGCACGTTTCTCGAAGATAAAAGTGATCTGAAAATCGTCAAACGCCTGATTTCCCCCGGTTCGGTTTACCGCGAAACTTTTGAAACGGAAATGCTCTGGAATGTGTTGCCCGTCAAGGGCCAGGGCGTGCTCTTGCTGAACGGCCGGCGTGTCTATCTGGCACCGGGGCGTTCTGAATCAATCGTGAATCCAGTGCGCGTGTCCATAGAGAACAGTTCACCGGAACCGTTGCTGGTCATCGAAACCAGGGTGTATGGTGCAATTTCCTAAATTTGGGTACCAAATTTAGCCGGGGATGTATTTTCTGACCTGCTGATTGATGCAGAAATAAATCTCTTCATCAGACCCGAAGATATCTACGGTGTCCTTGTGGTTGATCACCTGTTCTATGACAAAGGCAGTTACATAGATGCTGACGACGTGGGGATTGGGAACAAGCCCTCGGAACGGAGCCACCTGATAATCGATATCAAAGTCTTCCGCCCGCGTGAGCTTACCGAGGCACTGGTGTATCTGTTCGTCAAGCCCATTTTTATTCGTAGTTTCAACTAGTTTGCTCTCAACCAGTTTCATGGAAATGGCGTTGCTCAGTGCATCGATACAGTTGATGACCGTTTTGATGGCAAATCGCCTCGCCCGTTCTTTTGATGATTCAATTCTTGAGAGAATACTTGCTTCACGATTGCTGGGCCGAAAAACCTTGGACATGTTATCCACCTATTCTTTAGAAATTTTAGCGCATAATAATGTCACCATTTTCTAATTGCAAGCAAATAATTCATTAGAAACGAGACTATTTCCGATTTTATTGTGTCGGGTCGAGCATGAAAGTTTGTTAAATGAACATAGGGTATTTACAACGAAAATGTGATCGATTATGATTGAAACATGCCTGTCTATGAATATACCGCTCTCGACATAAAGGGAAAATCGGTAACCGGAATTATTGATGCCGACAGTGCATCAGCCGCCCGGCAGAAGCTCAGGGTGTCCAAAACATTCCCTACAAGCATAAAAGAAACCGCTTCTGCAGAGAACAGGGTCGAAAAGGGCCGGGCTTCTGTGGCTTCCATGTTTTCACGCGTGAAGCCTGCGGATCTTTCCATGATGACGCGGCAGCTGGCAACGCTTGTAGGTGCCGGGTTTCCGCTGGTGTCCGCCCTGGACGCTCTCATCCCGCAGACCCGCTCAAAGTTTTTTAAAAAAATCATGGCCCAGATAAAGGATGCGATTGTCGAGGGCAACAGTTTTGCCGCCGCCCTGTCACACTACCCCGGGGTTTTTTCCGTGCTATATATCAATATGGTCAGGGCCGGTGAGACATCGGGCACCCTTGAGGTCGTACTCGAACAGTTGGCCGACATCACCGAGAAGCAGCAGGCCTTGAAAGGCAGGATCAGGGCGGCGCTGGCATATCCGGTCCTGATGCTCTGTATCGGCACCCTGGTGCTGTTTTTGCTGCTCACCTTCATCGTTCCAACGATTACGTCCATATTTACAGATATGAACCAGGTGCTTCCCGCACCTACCCGTTTTCTCATTGCCATCAGCGGCTTTTTCAAATCCTTCTGGTGGATGATCCTGATTTGTATCGCTCTCATGCTGGCAGGCATCAGCAGTGCAAAAAAAACAGCCGGTGGACGTTACGTTTTTGACAAGGCGGTACTCATGCTGCCGCTGTTCGGACCGATATCCCGAAAACTTTCCGTTGCACGGTTTGCACGGACGCTGGGATCCTTGTTGAAAAACGGCGTAACCATGTTGACCGCAATGGAGATTGTCAGAAATATTGCAGGCAATAAGCTGATTTCGAAGGCTATTGACGATGCCACCCAGGAAGTCAGCAAAGGGCAAGGGCTCGGCGTTTCCCTGGGCATATCGAAAGTGTTTCCCGACCTGGCCATACAAATGATACAGGTGGGGGAGCAGAGCGGAGAACTGGAGCAGATGCTGGAAAAGATGTCCACGGTGTATGAAAACGAAGCCGAGGCGAGTATTCTAAGCATGACCTCCCTGCTGGAACCGCTCATGATCCTGTGTATGGGTGTCATTATGGGCTTTATTGTCTTGTCCATATGCCTACCCATATTTGAGATGAATCAGTTGGTTGGATAATAACATCGTGTGCCACGATGTTATGGATAGCGGCTTCGCCGCTGACCCTATAACTCCCTTTTTAAGCCACCGGCTCCGCCGGTGAGAATTGAAAAGGTTCTACCGATCCGGTGCGGATTGCATTGTAATCAAAGCCTTCAATGGTGCTAAGCCGGTGGCTTAAAAAGGGAGTGAAACCCAAGAATTTTATCTTTGTTTATTATATGGTTCCAGTTTCACCTTCAATTGGTTTTCAACACATAAGGCCTTCAATGTATACAATATGAACGTTTCCGAATGGGCGAACAATGAATACGATTGAAAAAAATCATCAAAGACAAAATTCTTGGTATAAATCAGCGACCACCGGCAGAGTATGGCCCCTTCGAGGGGCCTTCCTCATACCCTCGGCTCTGCCGGTGGTCGCTGATTTCTCAAAAACCTATGGTATGAGGGTCTTAGTATCTGTTTAAAGCAGTCGGCTGTCTGCCTTGTGGTTCAGAGCTTCAGCCCGGCTAAAACTTGATAATTGGATATTTAAAAAAGGCGGATTGCTAATCCAGCTTGTGGCTATTCGATATTCGATGTTCATCTTTTTCCGGTTCATCCGGGTTAGGTTTTTATAGGAGGTGATATGCTTCTTTATTTGTACAGCGTTGCGACTCTAAAATTCATATCACCTGGAAGTGAGGTGGAATGAAATCGTCTGTATATGGAAAGCAAAACGGTATTCACGGGTTTACCCTGATCGAACTCATGGTGGTCATTGTTATCCTGGGGATTCTTGCAGGACTCATCGTGCCCCGAATCATGGGGCGCCCCGAAGAGGCAAAGCAGCTCA
>JAFDAT010000215.1 GCA_019313725.1 Deltaproteobacteria bacterium | reverse complement strand
CCGAAATCACCCTTATCCCTCTGGCTGGACACCTACGGCCCGTACTCGCCTGAACCATCCCTGCAGGGAGAGGTAAATGTGGATATCGCTATTATTGGCGGTGGATTTACGGGAGTGGCAACGGCACACGAACTGAAACGAGCTGAGCCATCTTTGCGGGTAGCGGTTCTGGAAGCTGAAACCGTTGGCTTTGGGGCAAGCGGCCGTAACGGATCATTCGCCATGACAGTTGTCGGTCTGGGATTCGGCGTTACGGCCATGCTGCGGGGAAAGCAGTTTCTCAACGACGCGCATAAGTATATGATGAAAGCCGTCGATTACCTTGATGATCTCATTCAGCGGGAAAACCTGGATTGTGACCGCATCCGGCCGGGCTTTTTAAGAGCCGCGACCACTGATGGCTATATCAAACGCATTCAGCATGATGTCGAACTTATGAATTCCCTCGGTTTTGAGGACATCTCCTGGCTTAACGCTGAAGAGGTACGCGAACGTGTAGATTCGGATCGTTATCTGGGAGCCATGTGGGAGCCGCGAATGGTGCTGATCAATCCGGCCAAACTGGTTCGGGCGGAAAAAGAGCTCGCATTAAATATGGGAGTCAGGTTTTTTGAAAATACACCTGTTATGGAAATAACTTCAAAGCCGGTTTTCCAGATTAAAACACCCGGGGGGAGAGTGTCTGCTGATAAAATTGTTTTCGCGACAAATGCTTATTCACATCTTTTTCCGGGGCTCAAACGTAAGCAGATACCCGCGTTTACTTATATGATCGCAACTGATCAGCTTACCGAACGGCAGCTTGAACCGATCGGCTGGGGCGGCTTTGAGGGTCTCGAAGATGCCCGCAACCTGATCCACTACTACCGGCTTACCCCTGATAAACGCCTGGTAATGGGAGGAGGCCCAGTAGGTCTTACCTGGGCCAACTCTCTTGATGCTGATAGTAACGAAGCCGCGTGGAAGCATCTGGAAAATCATATCCACTACCTTTTCCCCTCACTTTCTGATGTAAAAATCACTCATCGGTGGGGAGGACCTTTTTCCGTAACGGTAAATCTTACACCCTCTCTTGGTTACCTGGGTGATAAAAGGGCTGTGTACAGTCTGGGATGTATCGGACATGGTGTCTCAATGAGTCACCTTAACGCCTGCGTACTAAAAGATCTTCTGCTCGAACGCCAGAGCGATTTGCCTGAATGCCCTTTTGTCAACCGCAAGAGCATCCCCTGGCCTCCCGAACCACTGCGCATGGCTGCTATCGGCGCAATTCGCGGCTACCTTCAAATCGAAGACTGGTTTCATGAACGCAAACAGGGATCAGCGCAGGGACCAGGGTTGGACCAGGATAACCATGTGAAATGACCGGTTCGGTTCGGTTCGGTGCTTGGGGTCGCGGTTCTTGGGGTCGGTTCTTGGGGTCGGACCTACCCAACCCGCTGTAATATTTCAAGATGAGGGTTAAAATATAACCAAAAACAAGCTTAAAGCCCTGTTTTGAAGCCCAAAAACAGCCGTTTAAGAGAAAATAGGAAGAAAAGGGGGAAATATGGGTATTTTCCAGGATAAGGTGGTCATCGTAACCGGCGCTTCCGAAGGAATTGGGCGCGCTTTGTGCATAGCGCTTGCCCCCCAGAAGCCTAAACTCGTTTTAGCCGCACGCAACCAGGACCGGCTCGAAGAACTAAAAATAGAGGTGGAATCAAAGGGTGCAAAAGCCATGGTCGTGCCCACCGACATAATCGAGGAAACTGCTTGCAGACATCTCGTGGAGGAGACCATTGCGGAACATGATCGGATCGATGCGCTGGTCAACAATGCCGGCAGAACCATGTGGACCACCCTCGATGAGATGAGCGACCCGTCCATCATCGAGCAGGTTATACGCATCAACTACCTGAGCGCAGCCTACTGTACCTACTATGCGCTCCCCTACCTGAAACAATCCAAGGGACGCATTGTCGGAGTATCCAGCGTGGCCGGCTTAAACGGTGTGCCCACCCGTACTGCTTATTCCGCCTCGAAACACGCCATGTTCGGTTTTTTCGATTCGCTCCGGATTGAATTGTTAGAAACCGGCGTCACCGTGACCATGATCGCCCCGGATTTCGTTCTCAGTGAAATGCACCGGCGTGCGTTCGGCAAAGATGGGCAACCGCTGGGCAAAAGCCCGTTACAGGAAGACAAGGTCATGACGTCCGCGGAATGTGCCGCCAGAATTGTAAAAGCCATGGAAAGCCGGGACCGCCTGGCCATTCTTTCATCCCGGGGAAAACTGGGTCGCTGGGTAAAATTGATCGCTCCCAGTCTCATCGACAAGGCAGCGCAAAAAGCCATTCGGGATGCCAGGTAGTTCCCCCTTGGGTTTCTGGGGTCGGACCTACCCAACCCGCTGTAATATATTGAAATGAACGTCTAAAAAGGGCTAAAAGAAGTTTAAAAGTGTGTTTTCACGCCCCACTCTTTCCACCATAGGTCGGCTTCAGATTCCTTTTATATATTGGCTGTTCGTTGAAGGATAAATCACATGATTAAGTTCCTTTCTTGAATCGGGATTTCCCTCTAGAAGGTTTGTAAAAAGCTGGATAACTCCGGATTTATTCACCCCTATTTCCGTTTTTGTTTTTATGTCCCTCAAGTCGATGAGAAAACGGGAAAAAATGTCCGGCAAATCGGTAACAATATCTGTATTCAAGAAATTATTCTGGTTATAGATACAATGATAGTTTCCCTTTGTTTTTTTAATAAAAAGAGAAACCTTTTTTAAATTTGTAATGGTTGAAGATCTGTTACAATTTTTAATACAGTCCTCGTCAATTGTATTCTTTTCACATCCAACAGTCTGATGAAGTAAACATTGTCTACTGGTCAGGAGTAAAATAGGATGATAGATACTATAGTATAGTTTGAAATTATCAGGAGCGATAATACTTTTTATCTGATATTTACTAATTTCATTTGAAATGAATGCGCCATAGCAATTGAAATATTCTTTTAAACATAGCAGACTAAAGGAATTAACAATATTAAGATAGGGTCCCGCTATCCACGGAATTCCATTTTTATAGGCTTCATAGGCAATGCCGGAATTATTGGTTACAATAAATTTGGGGTGTACCTGTAGAAGAAATTTCACGGCAGCCGAATAGTTTTCACCTATTAAAATA
Organism: Deltaproteobacteria bacterium; assembly: GCA_019313725.1. Taxonomy (GTDB): domain Bacteria; phylum Desulfobacterota; class Desulfobacteria; order Desulfobacterales; family B30-G6; genus JAJDNW01. The sequence continues at coordinate 3,026 of JAFDAT010000215.1, read as the reverse complement.
GATGGGAACCAGGGGGTTAGTTGTTTGTTTTTTAAAAAAAGTTCTATAAGCTGGGCACATTCACTTTTACAGCAATCAGGAAGTTGAAAAAAGATATCTGCAGAAGTATTGTTGCCAAGGTGCACATCCTCTGGGGAGGAGATTAAAACAGCAAGACCGGATTGAATTGTTAACGGATGCTGCTTTTTTAAGAAGGGAACATCAATCGGATCTATAAGTTCGTTTGGATCATTCAAAATGGACAAGATTCTATTTTTTACTGAATTGAACGCTTTAAAAGAGATAAAAAGATCACTTTGAAGCTTCTCTAATTCTATCTGCTTAAGATAGTATTCCGTATTTTTGAATACGCTAAGTCTTTCCAATAACGCATCGTAATTTAGACCCAGGGCAGCACTTTTTTTGTTGTTCAGGGTGTGTGTGTGTGCATTTACAAGATTCATTTCGGAAAGTACAATAAAGGAAGTGTCCGGCGTTTTTACAGACACTTTTAAAGGCATATGAAGTTTCCCTGAAATGCTTAGTATTAAAGGTATTTTGGCGATACTCAAATGTTCGATTTTATGTTTAACATTCGTTGTAATGTCATCTTTTTCTTCAAGAAGCGCTAATTTGTCTTTCGCCAATTGATCATGCGTAGAATAATCATGAATGTCAGAAAGATGTTGAATTGAGTTATCCCGGGGATTATCAATAAACATATCTTTATGAATATCGCCCTTCAAATAAGCGTTTGAAAAATTCCGGTTGAATACCCTATAAAGATCGCTATTGTCACTATTCAACCTGTTTTGATCATAGAAACTCCGGATTTGGTTTTTCCAGCTGTTTACCACCGTATATACGTATTCATACTTCTTTATTCTTCCTTCGATCTTTATTGAGGCAACCCCTGCATCTGATATTTCCCTTAGATCAAAATAGGCGGAATTATCTTTTAGATTGAGAGGGAAATTATTACCTTCCGGCGTCGTTAAATATCTGTCTCTACAGGGTTGGCTGCACCTGCCGCGATTTCCTGAGTTTGCTCCATGAACAGAACTTAAATAGCAAATACCTGAAAAAGAGATACAGTAGGAACCGTGGACAAATACTTCAGTAGAGATACTATTTTCAAGCCCCATCAAGGTTAACGCTTTTATCTCAACAATATTTAACTCTCTGGACAGATTAACCCGGGTGGCAGTCAGTTTTCTCAAAAAATTGATCTGGCCCTCATTATGCGTATTAAGCTGCGTAGATGCATGTATTTCAAGGCCTTTAAAATAGAGTGATAGGAGATAAAACAATCCAAAATCCTGGACAATAACGCCGTCGATCCTTGTATTAACTAATTTATTCAGCAAGCGAATAAGAGCCGGGATCTCACTGCCTACAATAATAATATTAAGGGTTAGAAAAACTTTACAATTATTTTTATGGGCAAGGTTTATAATCCCATATAAATCCTCAAAATCGAGGTTTGTTGCACGATTTCTTGCATTAAATTTATTCAAACCACAGTATATAGCATCCGCCCCTGCCGCAATTGCGGCTTTGATGGAACCAATATCTCCACCCGGGGCCAGCAATTCAATTTCTTTTTTCATAGGATTCATTGCAGCTTAATTGAAACCGGTGACATGGATAAGGTATAATGTTTTTCGTACCTTTGTGGCGGTGGCCCCAAGATGGTTGAATGGAAAGCCCGACAAAAACCATTTATCCGGGGAGGCAGCCGCCATGCCAGTCAGCTTACCGCAAATGCTTTATAAAGTCATCCAGATTGATGCGGATCAGGTTCACGATTATTTAGGGTTCTTGGGGTCGACGATTTCTGGGGTCGCGATTTCTGGGGTCGATTTCTGGGGTCGGACCTGCCCAACTATCTGAAATATATATATTTAGCCTTTGCAAACAGGTAAAAAACAGGCTTAAAGTCACCTTTTCAGGTCCAAAAACAGCAGTTTAAAGGAGATCGACGGTTTGCTTTCCCCTTTCCCACCGGTGGCGAAGGAAATTGGAAAACCATTGATAAACATTTTTCTTTTTGCCATCATGCATCACATGCAGTTAGGGCAATCCTGTTCAGGTATCACCACAGCCGAACCAAATCGGCGAAATTACCGTGACGAGGCTACACATGCAATCCATTGAAAATTTCTTTAAAATGAATCTGCTGTGGCGGGATTTCATCCGCTGGCTGATGAAGGTGGCTTCTACTTCCGCCGTATTTACCCTGTTTGGTGGCGGAACCTTCCGAAAATCAAAGGCCGGCGCAACACAATCCACCCAACAGACCAATGTACCTGTTGCAGAAGGACAATTGACCATCGAGAGCATCGGAAAACAGCGCACCCTGTTGAAAGACGGATTGATCATCGACGGCACCGGCCGCAAAGCCTTCAAAGGTTCACTGCTGATCGATGGCCAGAAGATCGAAAAGGTTATCAGCGAAGCGGTAAGCTTCGATGGCAATACCATTGACTGCACAGGAAAGGTTATCGCTCCCGGTATCATCGATATGCATTCTCACATGGACTGGGTTCTTCCGGCGACAAGCCGTAATGACCTCACGACCCCATTTACCCGGCAGGGGGTCACCACCTTTATCGGCGGAAATTGTGGATTTGGTGTGGCCGGTTTTAAAAATGGATCCCGGGACCTCACCGCGGAATCGCCCAACCAGGATTTTTACAAAACCGTAAACAGGCGAACCAAAGGCCTGTACGACCTGCAATGGGATACCATAGACGGCTATTTTGATTACCTGCAAAGACACGGCACCACCCACAATCTGGCCACCCTGGTCGGCAACGGCACCACCCGGGCGTCTCTACAGGGATACGATCCAACCCCCATGACCGGCAACAGGATGCAGGCACAGATGTACCTGCTGGAAGAAGCTCTTGAACAGGGGGCCCGTGGTGTCTCCTTTGGTCTGCAATACGAACCGGATGTGTTCGTGACCCTGGACGAATTCAAAAAAGTGGCAGTGCTGGTCAAACAAAAGGATAAAATCATCACGGTTCACATGAAGGCCTATT
>JAFDAT010000214.1 GCA_019313725.1 Deltaproteobacteria bacterium | reverse complement strand
CCCTGACTTCCGGATGGGTGAAGTGGGCTTCCGCCATCGGGTATGAACAATTCGAGGGCCGATCGAGTTCACCGGCAAAATAGTAGCACCTGAAGCCTTCCTGTTCAAAAACCTGGGCCCATTTGGCGGTTTCCAGGGAGACACCATCCGTTCCGGCGAGACGTGTGGACACAAAGCCGACGTTGTGCACCCCGCCGCAGTATCGACACTTGGGCATAGTAATTCCTCGGTTTGGGTTACTGATTCTGAAACCTATCCCATCAAATAGAAACCCAGCGCCGGATCATCCGGTTCGGAACGGCTGAAGGCAACGCCGATGTACAGACCATCTACATTTTTTACCAGAACGTTTTTACTTATCAGGGTGTGCCGGGCGTCGTTCAGGTGGAATTCGACGTGGAGTTTATCATTACTACGGAGGTCAAAGGGTTCGCCCAGTTTGATTTTAAGGCCCCCGGCGGAAAGGTCGGTAACGGCCATGGTGCCTTTGTGCAGAGGGTTGCCGTCAACGATATGCGTAAACGTCCCCGGAAGGCTGACACCTTTGCGGTATTGCTTTCTTTTTTCCAGAACGGACGTCCAGGTGTGACCGCAGGCACATCGCGATTTCACTCTTACGGTCTGCTCCATTCCGGCGTAACGCGACACATCAACCGTTTTTGTGGTTTCGCACTGCGGACAGGTGATCGTGGCGTGATTTGTAGCTGATATGTAAATTGTTTTAATCATGATACCCCACCAATTTAGATTGAGGCTGAATCATCAAGCCGCCCGTTTTACAATTCGAGGCCGGCCCAGGATCCTGACGATTCTGGGCTTGTAATTATCCTTATGGGCCAGTTTATCCCCCCGCATCTTCACCAGGATGAAAGATAAGGCAAAGCAAAGAAATCCGGATGCCGCCGATCCCAGTGATGGGTTCAGGGAATATTCGAGCGAGATCCAGTGCCCCAGCGCTGCTCCTGCAAGCAGACACAGGACAGGAAAAACGTACAGAAGAAAAGCGGCTTTGAGGAGGGATGCGGTCTCGAAATAGAGAACAATGCGGTCTCCGACATTTGCCCCCACCGGATTTGTGACCTCGACCTCCATATCTTTTCCCTGTTCATTTGAATGGCAGGATCCCCTGGAAGCGCAGGCCTTGCATGCGCTTGAGCGGGTCGTCTTCACCCAAGCCGTTTTACTGTTCAGTTTTATGACGATGCCTTCTTCTGTTGCCATGAATACCGCCAGGGTTGCCGGATGGGTCACTCTCCGGCGTTTAGCGTTTTAAATTCTATGTACCTGTTCTTCCCGGGGTGCGGGGATGAGTTCCGTATGTTCATAACAGATGAGGCCGCACTGCAGGCAGCGCCTGGATTCCTTATCCGCGGCATCTTTGGTAAAGCCTTTTTCGATTTCTACAGCAGCCGAGAGTTCCCTATGGCTGGCCTGAGGCATAATCACGCGCGGCGATGCCGTTACTTTTTGGACATGATCGACATTTTGAATCATTGACCGGGAGTGGAGGACATTGTCGGGCAGGGACAATTCGATGCCGCTGATGATTTTGTGAACGGTTGCCGCCGCCCGCCGTCCGCCGCCGATCGCCTTGATGGCGCCACTGTAATCGCTGAGAATGTCGCCATTCGAAAACCAGCCCATTTCATGTCGGTGCTCAGGCTGTTTATAGGTATAGGTTCCTTTCCAACGGCTTGTCGGCGGGGATTGACCGTTGGGTTTTGGTGTGCCGGCATCCGCATCGGCCGGCGCCGCAGGCCGCATGAAAACCAGTTCTGGAAAACGGCCGGAAGCCACGATAAGCATACCGGCCGGCAGACGTTTCAGGGTCAGGCTTTCCAACTCCGCATATTCAATTTCTTCGAGGCGGTCCTGTTCCCCCATGAGGCTGTTGACAGCCGTTCCGAACATAATATTTACGCCCTTGCTGTGAAGGTTTTGAATGGCTTGCGGGTCAAGGCCGCTTTCATTTTCCGCCTCCCGGTAAAGAATGGTCACATGGTCGGATCCTTTTTCAAGGCACAGTTCGGCGGCTTCAAGGGCAAGTTTGCCGCCGCCGAATATAACGACGTCCGATGCACATACGATGGGTTTGTTTTCTTCCGCTTCAGATGCCGTATGTGACTTCATAAAATCCATCAGCAGGTATACACCGGGGATGGGGCTTTCCACCGAAGCCCCGGCGTTTCTGGCCAGCCGGCTGTCCCATCCGCCCAGAGCGGTGAAGACAGCCTGGAAGCCTTCCTCGAGCAGGGAGTTTATGGTGAAGTCGACACCAAGCGCTTTCCCGGTCTGGGCATTGACGCCCATTTCCAGGATGCCTTGAATATCCCAGTCAAGAATGTCGGCAGGCAGCCGGTAGGCTGCAATTGCACTTCTAAGAAGGCCGCCAAGGCGTGGCGCAGCTTCAAACACATCGACCGTATGGCCCAGCCGTGCCGAGAAAAATGCGGTGGAGAGGCCTTCGACCCCGCCGCCGACGACGGCAATTTTTCGGTCGGTGTCCGGCGCTTTATATGGCTGCACCCGCTTGCCCGATTCTCTTTCGTAATCCGCTGCATACCGCTTGAGAAAATTGATGGCCACGGGTTCATCGACCAGCTGCCGTCGGCAGTCCTGTTCACACGGTCGCGGGCAGATTCTGCCGATAACAGCAGGAAACGGGTTTCTTTCCTTGATGGTCTGAGTAGCTCCCAGATAGTCCCCCAGTGAAATCTGGCGAATATATTCGCATATATCAATTCCTGCCGGACAGGCCCGCTGGCAGGGGGTTGTGCAGTCATCGGTTGTATACTCCCGGAGGATCCGACGGGTAATGGAAGAGAGCGTGATGATATGTTTTGGGCACACTTTTTCACAGGCGCCGCAGCCGGTGCATTTGATTTCATCAACAACCGGGAGCCCCTTGGGTCCCATCTGGATGGCATCGAAGGGGCAGGCTTTGGCACAGGTCCCCAGTCCCAGGCAGCCGATATTGCAGACCTTCATGCCGCCGTTTATCAATGCAGCCGCCCTGCAGTCACCCAGTCCGTCGTAGATGAACTTGGTTTCTGCATCTTCAAGGCCGTAAGTACAGCCCGGCCTGGCAATGTCAGGTTCCTTTGCTTCTATGGCAACACCCATAATGGCGGCAATGACTTCGGCAACTTCCGGCCCGGCGGCCACGCATGAATTGGGCGCGGCTTTTCCAGCGACAATTGCCTCTGCATTGGCGCTGCAGCCCGGCAGTCCACATCCACCACAGTTGGCCCCGGGCAGGGCTTCGTCCACTTCAACGATCTGCGGGTCGACATATACATAAAATATTTTTGACGCTGCAGCCAGACCAACACCGACAACAAGACCCAATCCACCCAACATAAACAAAGCTTCAATCATTTTCTTACTCCCGATCCAGAATTCATTCTACACCACTATTAGTACCTTAAGATTTCTGAAATTTGTAATTTTCGGTTTATCCGGGCTGGATAACAAATAGACTACCACGATCCGTCCAGTCCTCTCAACCCACCCATGTAAAGCCTTCCGCTGGCGACAAAAAGCGAATACCGGGTAAACAGGAGCGGCAGGTCATAGGATTTTGCCAGCTGTACCACATTCTTCTCCGGTTTTTTACCCCTTACGAATACGACAGCCCCAACCCGGGCGACCTTGGCGGTACGAACGACCTGCTCCGTGGTGACACCGGTTAAAAGCACGCATCCATCGGTTGTCGCCGAAAGGACATCTTCCATCAGATCCGCACTGCCGCAACCCGTGATGCGGTCATCCAGATGCATTTCGCCGGACAGGACCGTCGCTTTTAAAATTTCACATATTTCCGACACTTTCATAGCGCACCAATATTCCATATTATTAATATAAAGTCAACGATGAGATTCAGGAATCCTATCCAGGGATGCATTGACAACTATAAGATATTCCTGTAATTATTTAATTCGTGTTTTTCGCGGGCCATTAAACTGAATGCCATTGCCATCGAGTGGCCGGGTAGGGTCGGGGTGATTTATGCAGGGATACTGGAAAATGGTGGAAGCGGCTGCCGCATTTATCCGGCGGCGGGTCAAAGGGACTGCAGAGATCGGTGTGCTGACCGGTACCGGACTGGGGGCGAGTACCGGCTCTCTTTCTGTCGAAAAAACGCTGGCATACGCGGATATCCCCAATTTTCCGGAGTCAACGGTTGTGAGCCACGCCGGAAGGTTGTTATTCGGCAGCATGGCGGGTCGCAGCATCATGGTCTTTCAAGGCCGCTTTCATCTTTACGAAGGCTACACGCCGCGGGAAGTTGTATTTCCCATCCGGGTGCTGCAGCATTTAGGCGTAAAATATTTGATCGTGACCAATGCGGCCGGAGGGTTGAACCTTGATTTCAATCCCGGGGATATCATGCTGATCCATGACCACATCAATCTGACCGGTGCCAACCCGCTGGTGGGACCCAACCGTGAAAAATGGGGTGAACGCTTTCCGGATATGACCCGGGTATACGACAAAACCCTCGTGCACACTGTAGAGCTTACCTGTCGGAACTTAAAGATCGACATCCGTAAAGGGGTCTATGCCGGGCTTCTGGGGCCTTCGTTGGAGACGCCTGCCGAGATCCGTTTCTTGCGAGCCATCGGTGCCGATGCGGTCGGGCTTTCCACCGTACAAGAGGTGATTGCCGCTGTGCATGCCGGGATGAAGATCGCCGGCCTTTCGATTATCACCAACGTCAGCGATCCGGATGATCCGGTTCCGGCCAGTGTGGCGTCCATCCTCGAAGTTGCCAACCGGGCCGCACCGGTCGTCGATCAAATCATCAGCGGACTCGTGGGCAGTATCGGGGTCCATTAGAAAACTTTGTGTTCTATGTACTTTGTGGTTCAACATTAATCGAAACGAAGTGTGTTGAAAAATGAAATTTGACACCATCATACATAGCGGGACAATCATAACCGTAAACCGTGATGCCGATATTATTGCCGATGGCGTCATCTGTATAGACGACGGCAGGATCAAGGTGATCGATTCCCGCCGAAATATCGGAGATCTTCCGGAAGGGAAGGCGATCATCGATGCCGCCGGATGTATCGTTATGCCCGGACTGGTCAATACGCACACGCACATGCCCATGACGCTCTTCAGGGGACTTGCCGATGACCTGCCTTTGGATGTGTGGTTGAACGGGCATATATTTCCAGCAGAAGCGGCGTGGATAAATCCTGAAAATGTGCGTCTGGGAACCATGCTTGCTTGTGCCGAGATGCTGTTGTCCGGAACCACGGCCTTTTGCGGGGGTTATTTCCACGAAGATACGGTGGCCATGACCGTTGATGATGTCGGGATGCGAGGGGTCCTGGGCCAGGGGGTCATCGATTTTCCGGCACCGGGCGTTCCCGATGCCGGCAAGAACATAGATGTTGCCGAAGCGTATGCCCAGAAATGGGATGGTGTGTCGGCGCTGGTGCGCCCTTCGATATTCTGCCATTCTCCCTACACCTGCTCAGCTGAGACCATCCAGGCGGCAAAGGCTGTCGCCCGTTCCCGCGGACTTCTCTTTCAGATTCATGCGGCGGAAACGGAAATTGAGAGAAGCCTGATCAAGAGCAACGGAGGCGTGAGCCCGGTTCGATACCTGGACGATCTCGGTGTGCTGGATGGGAATACGCTGCTGGTGCATGCCGTCTGGGTGGATGATGCGGATATCACGACCATCGTAAACTCGGGAGCCAAGGTTTCCCACAATCCGGAAAGCAACATGAAGCTTGCCTCCGGAATTGCCCCTGCAGATAAGTTTCTGGAGGCGGGCATCACGGTGGGGCTGGGCACCGATGGCTGCGCGAGCAACAACGACCTGGACCTGTTTCAGGAGATGGATACGGCTGCCAAGCTTCACAAGGTGCACAGGCTGGATCCTACCGTTATGAGTGCCGGAAGTGTGTTGAGGATGGCTACGATTGAAGGCGCCCGGGCTATCGGTCTGGGAAACATCCTGGGGTCTCTCGAAAAGGACAAGGAGGCCGACCTGATTGTCGTCGATGCACATAAACCCCATCTTGTTCCCATGTACAATCCCATATCCCAGATGGTGTACGCTGTCCGCGGCTCCGATGTGCGCGATGTCATGGTGTCCGGCAGAATGCTGGTCAGAAACGGGCGGTTGACGGCGATGGACCTGGATGACGTTCTAAGCAGGGTGAATGCGCTGGGCCGGAAGATCG
>JAFDAT010000213.1 GCA_019313725.1 Deltaproteobacteria bacterium | reverse complement strand
CGGTATGTCCCTGGTACGGTATCGTAGACACCGCTGATAATGGAAAAAGTAAAGCCGTCACCAAAGGTGGTACTGTCGGGGGAACTGTCCACCAGGTTGGACACAAATTCAAAATAGGCCCGGAAACCCTTGCCCAGGTTGCAGTTGCCGTCGATGCAGTTGGCCGTGTCCGAATCGCCGCCATACCAGATGGACCCGTAGCCGTCATTCAGCCCGCCGCCCAGGTTGATTTCCTTGTTGGTTTCGTCCACCTCGATGGGTTTGTCACCGGACGGGGGATCGGGATCGTTGGTGGGAAGACCATAATTAAAGTCTTCGATGTCTTCTTCAAAAGAGATGTTTTCACGGCCGATGTTAAACCCGCCGTCCAGTCCCACCTCGCTGTGGGTGACCACGGTCTTCTGTCCGGCGAAAAGCCCCAGGCCCAGGGCAGTCGTGGCCACGACGGCCAGGTTTTTACCAAAATAAATTTCGGACGTGCTGTCGACACTGATCGGGAATACCGATGGGTTGGCGGGATCCGGATCCTGGGAGCGGATGCCGGTCAGGCCGATGAAACCGCCGGTAGTGATCTTCTGGCGGTAGGTGTAGTCCATGCGGTCGTTCTCTTCGTTGAAAATGCGGAAGGAACCGTTTTCCGCCGGCAGGAACTGAGCCACCGGGTTGCCGGACACCAAAAGCAGAGTTGCATCCTGCCCGAGCGTCTGTGGTGACGGGGTGGAACCGTCGGTATACACCAGAAACAACTCCTCGTCGGTCTGAATGTCATAAGGAAACCCCGGGGAAGCGAGTGAAAAGGTGATGACATCACCGACACTGGAAGAGGCATTGATGGTTGCCCGGCGCGTTTTTCCCTGCAGCTTCAGTTTGCCGCTGCCGGGAATGGTAACGATGGAGGCGGCAGGGTCTTCGAGGTCCGTGATGGGAATGCCGCCGGGCATCTTGAGGCTGATGCTGTTGTTGCCGCTGCTATATGCACTGTTCACGTAGAACCAGTAAGGATAAAGACGGATATCGATCTGACCATCGTTGTCCGGCAGCGTGAGGTTTTCGTTGTGCAGGCTTTCCAGGGTGGTATTCTTATTGGCGGCGTCGGCCTGGTTGTATTCGGCGGCTACCACGCGAAACCCGGATTCAGCAATGTAGTAGGCCCTGGAGGCATTCTGGGCGTTCATCTGGGTGAATGTCGAGGTATAGGTCAGGGAGTACATGGCCGACCCCACCAGGCCGATAATGATGAGCACAAAAACCACGGTGAGCAGGACCGCACCCCTCGCATTGTCAGGAGTATCTGACCTTTTTAGCCATTTAATAATGTAGCTTGATTTAGGACTCATTGTATAAGCATCGATCACGAATGATTCATAGTGATGACATGATTATTTTCAGGGCTAAAGCCCTGAGCTACATGCCCACGCGAATTTGGTTTTATGAAAAATTCAATCAAAAATCGTGTTTCCGGCGTAGGCCAGGGCTTTAGCCCTGTTGAAACGGCATATGCGCATCGAATTGCCATTATAGCACGGCCAGTTTATTGAATCCAATATTAAAGCAGCCTCGGTGCGGTCCGCAGTCGGTTCGCCCTTGGATTTACGGTTGTGTGAAATGCACCGCTGTAGTCTTCGAATTTCAGGGTGATGTCGATGGTATGCAATTCAGCAATGTCATCGGCCGTGGTCCAGGTCCCCGCGAAAGGTACTTTCTGATAATCGAACAACTGATCCGATCCATAATCGACGGGGATGTTGTCCACCAGCGTTTTGGCGGCAATGGCCGGTGAACTGGTCTGCTTCAGGGTGATGACCCCGCCGGTTCTTTCCAGTTCGTAATTGCCGTATGCGTTGCTGAAGGCGATTTTGTTGGCCGTGGCCGTGGAAATGCTGGTGGCATTCAAGAGTTCATTGCGCATACGCGCCAGGGCCAACTGGCCTTTCTGGGACACGTCGGCCGTGTTCTGGGCAAAGAGGTACCCGTCTACGGCTGTCACCACGATAGTCATGAGGGCCACGGCCAGGATACCGGCAATCATCAGGCTGACCACCAGTTCGACCATGCTGAAACCGTGTTGGCTGACTGTTTTTAAGCACCTATGTTTCATGGTCAATCTTCAGTTCAGCAAAGGCATAATATGTTATATACACGCTTGCTTACATCGAAAGATAAAAATTGTGTTACAAAATAGCGGCGAAGCCGCGTCCCATAAATTCGCCCCGGCGAATTTATTATTCAGAAAAGAGTGAAACAAGCCTTTGGTCACCGTCCACGAGGGTAACCCTGAGGATATTGGGTGACTGGGTATTGTAACTGTTGCCGGTAATTTGTCCGACAGCTAAAAAACCGGTGTCAATAGCCTGGACCAGCGGGCTTATGTCCACGTGGGTTGTCTTAAAGGTGTTGATATCCAGCGTGTCGTTCTGGATTTCGTGGCGGTAGAGTCCGGTCAGCCGGTCCATTTCCTGTATCAGCAGGTATTGGCTGTCTAATCGCCTGACGGGCACCGCACTCTGGGTAAGATTGGTCCGCATCACCGGAAACATCAGTGCCCCTGTTATGCCGATCAATATTAGGGCCACGATGATTTCCAGCAGGCTGAAACCGTTTTGACGGTTCAGATCGCCGCATCTTTCACTGCACTGGAGCATTTTCATGGTATGAACCCGGTCAGTTGGGTGATGGTGATGGTTTCCACGGGTGAAACCTTGCCGGCAGGGGTGATCGTAATGGTCAGATCGACGGTCAGGGGGATATCACCGGTTGGGTCGAAAGGAATGCCCCTCTCATCAAAATAGAGTTCAAAAGCAGCGGATATGTCAATTTTTTTGGCTGCTAAATCGAGCTTGTCATCGCTATCCGTGTCGGATGTCGCCTCATCGGTCAATCTCAATATATTGGTGTCGGGATCTGTGCCCCTGAACAGCCAGTATTCATTGGTGTCGCACTTTATCCCGAAAACATCGTCGCCTTCATCGCTCATGGCCAGGGTCTGGGCGTAACGAAGATGGGTTTTCAGTATTTCTGTCTGGTTGATAAGAGCGGCTGAGAGATCGCTGGTTCTGCTGATGGCAAAGGCGCTGATGATGACGATAATCACCATGACGACGATGACCTCAACCAGTGTATAACCCTCGTGTGAGGTCTTCGGAATAAGCCCCATTTTATCCCATTTTAATGATTGCCAGTTTATAGACTTCGTTAAATGGGCGATTAGCTGTTTGACCATTTAACCAATAGGTAAATTAACGATATCTGAAATTAACTGTCTCAACACATTAATATTTGCCTTAAAATGTGCCAGCAGGGTATAGTATCGGTATCAGGAACATCAACGTGTCGGTCTCTATATCTTGGCTCCCCGCGTAAAATAACCAGGTGATTCAGTATCACCGGCGACCCAAAGTAGATTCCATACATGTGTGGGTTGTGCAGCGAGCAATATCGTCCCGACACCAGGTGCGTCGGGGGCCTGACCCGTCAAAGTGAAACTAGTCCCGAGATCCCCGGTATAACCGTCGTATGCACCTGCAACTCCTCCGCTGAGGGCATTTTGGGCATAAGCGAGGGCTACCTGTCCGTTCAACTCTCCTATTGCGCCTTCTATAGATTTTTCACGTGCAGTATCCTGCATGTCGAAAAACTTGGGTATGGCAACTGCCGCCAGGATACCCAGAATAACCAGGACAGCGATGACCTCAACCAGTGTAAAACCCTGCTCATTTTTTTTATTAACATTGCGTTGTTTATTTTTCGGATTCATCAGTCAACTCCTTGGGTTAAAGTGTTAAAAACTATGTTGAATTTATATTTGTTTCTGCATTTATAGTGCCAAAATATGAAATTAATGCCAAAACAACAGAAGTACTAGTAAAATAAAAATTGTTACAGATTTAAAAATAGAAATATAACTAAACTTAACGGATGGTTATCATTTTTTTCGGTAAATTGCCAAATAATTTGGAAATTAGTGATGATTCAGTAAACAATATTATCCATCAAACCGATTTTACAGGCAACTGCAATAATTGTAGTTAAAAAACTACACATTTTAGTGCTTGAAGGCGGCGGCATCGATCTCATATTTTTTAATGCGGTGCCATAGACTTCTTTCTTTAATGCCAAGAGCCGTGGCGGCGTTTTTTTGTACACCGCCGGCCTGTTTCAGGGCATCAATAATAATACCTTTTTCAAGTTCGTACAGTCGATGGTCCAGGCTTTTACCATTGGGCAGAGATACTATTTTTTTGTTGTGATGCGTCATTCGGGATCCACCGAATAGCATTGTAATGGACGATGGCAGGTGCTGCGGTTCGATATCGTTTTGAGCGAGAACGGTGGCGGCTTCCACGGCATTTTTCAATTCACGCACATTGCCGGGCCAGTCATATGCCGTGAGCAGTTGCATGGCCTCAGCGGATATGTTGTAAGCATGGTCATCGTTTTCGAGAAACCGGTCGACAAGCAAAGGAATGTCTTCCCGTCTGTGACGCAACGGCGGCAGTACAATCGTGAAAACATTGAGTCTGAAATAGAGGTCTTGACGGAAATGGCCTTCTTCGACGAGCTTGGACAAGTCCTGGTTTGTAGCGGTAATGAAACGGGCATCGAACGAGATCGGTTTCAAACCGCCGACACGTTCGAATTCTTCCTCCTGAACGGCACGCAGCACTTTGGCCTGTGTTTCAAGAGACATATCGCCGATTTCATCCATAAACAGGGTGCTTTTGTCGGCTGATTGAAATTTACCGATTTTTTTGGAAATCGCGCCGGTAAAGGCACCTTTTTCATGGCCGAATAGTTCGCTCTCCAAGAGACCTTCGGGAATGGCGGCGCAATTGAAGGCCACAAAGGTATTATTTTTTCGGGAACTGTGTCTGTGAATGCTGTTGGCAATCAATTCCTTGCCTGTTCCGGTTTCGCCCAGAATCAGCACCGTGGAGTCGGTTTTGGCCACATCCAGTATCTGCTTCAACACACCGCGCACGGCTTTGCTCTGACCGACGATGTCAGGGAACAGTTCCCGGGCTTCCACCTGGCCTAAAATCTCGGTGACCTGATTGAAAAGCTGGGTGAAGCGTCCCATGTCGTCGGTTTTTACAGCCGCCCGATTATTTTCTGAAACAGTTGAAAAAACGACCATATTTTCGGTGCTGCGGGCAAACTTTTTGACCGGGCCGATGATAAATTTCACGATTAAAAGTCCGAAGATGGCCGTGACAATGACGGTGACGGATCCCCAGAAGGCCACCGGCCAAAAGGGGTTCAGCCCCCTTTTGTAATAATATAGGGTGACATTGTAGGAGGAGATGGTGGCCAGCAGGGCAATCCCGCCGATAATGAGGGGAATGATGATATAGAGGCTTATGTCGAAACGGATGTCCTTCATAAATAAAATTTGCTACGCAACTTTTATGGTATGCGGCTTCGCCGCTATGATAACAATTTATGGAATATTACGCTGTTTTTTATAGTTGATTTTATGCTTAAAAGTATTTTTCAGCTTTTCAATCAAAATGTAACTCATTGCTTTTAGAAAATCTTTTCAACGCAATTAGCCCAACTCGCATTGAATTAACACTTGGATATTTAGTGGCGAAGCCACGTACAATAAAAGATGCTCCGCATCTTTTATCGGGCCATCTTGGTCATGTCCCACATGGGTAGATAAATGGCCAAGGCAAAAAAACCGACAACCACAGCCAGGCCGAGGGTCAATATCGGGCCGATGGCTTCGGAGAGCTTTTTCATGGCGTACTCCAGTTCCGAATCGTAGTGCTGGGCGATCTCGTTGAGCATTTCTTCGAGATTGTCGGATTCCTCTCCAATGGCGATCATATTGACGACGATGGGTGGAAAGTACTGCGCTGATTTCAAGGGCTCGGCCAGACCGCGTCCTTCCTCGAGACGTTCGCTGATGAAATCGAATTCATTGGCAATGGCCCTGTTGCCGATGGTGCCGGTCAGTATGCGGATGCACTCCAGTACGGCCACACCGCTGGCCTGCAGTATGGAAAAAATACTGGCAAAACGCGACATGGCGGCCTTGTTAAAAAGCGACCCGATAAGCGGAATTTTCATCAGCAGTGTGTCCCGGCCCAGTTTGCCCTGTTCGGTTTTGAGATAGTAGCTTAAAAAGACGATTATCGCAGCCAATGCGAGTATGAGGATAAGCCAATAATTGGCCAAAGCAGTGTACATGCCAATACAGATCTGCGTCGGTAAGGGCAGGGCGATTTCTGT
>JAFDAT010000558.1 GCA_019313725.1 Deltaproteobacteria bacterium | reverse complement strand
TGAAAAGCAGGCGGATATGTCGACGGATGCCTATGGCTTCTCAGCACCGACAAAACTTACGGCTGATCTGAACGCCACCGTCAAAAAGGAACTACCGCTAGATGACCAACAGGATTTCAAAGATGCCCGCCGGGGACTGATTGCATCGGATCCGGATCTGAAGGTCGTTTCCCCGGGCATTGGCCGCATCTGGGATCAGACCGCTTATGCCTTCATGGAGGACGAATCCCCGCCAAGCGCCAATCCCAGCCTGTGGCGCCAGGCCCGGCTGAACAACATTCACGGACTGTTCGAAGTCACCAAAGGTATCTATCAGCTGCGCGGTTTCGACCTGGCCAACATGACCCTGATCGAAGGCAAGGACGGCTGGATCGTTGTCGACCCGTTGACAGCCAAGGAAACAGCCACCCGGGCTTTAGAATTTGCCTTTAAACATCTTGAAAAAAGACCGATTACAGCGATCATTTTTACCCACAGCCACATCGATCATTTCGGCGGTGCCACCGCCATCCTCAGCCCTGAAGAAGCCGGTGCCGGTACAGTCCGCATTATCGCCCCGTACGGTTTCATGGAAGAAGCCGTGAGTGAAAATGTCATCGCCGGCATCGCCATGTCCCGTCGATCCATGTACATGTACGGCAGTCGGCTGCCCCGGTCCGAGCGCGGCCACATCGGTACTGGCCTGGGAAAGGAACCGGCCATGGGATCGATCGGCATTCTCGCACCCACGGAAATCATCACCCGCACGCCGGAAGAAAAAGTGATCGACGGCGTGCGCTTTGTATTTCAGAATGTCCCGGCTTCGGAAGCGCCGGCCGAGATGACCTTCTATTTACCGGATTTCAAGACGTTCTGCGGCGCGGAAATCGCCTCCCACTGCCTGCACAACCTGTACACCCTGAGGGGAACCAAGGTCCGGGATGCCCTGAAGTGGAGCGGCTATATAAACGAAGCTATCGAGCTTTTCGGCGAAGCGGACATCTATTTCGGGGTGCATCACTGGCCCATCTGGGGCAACCAGCGCATTGTCGATTTTCTGAAAAAGCAGCGCGATGTCTACAAATACATACACGACCAGACCGTGCGCATGGCCAATGCCGGCATGACACCCCGGGAAATAAGTGCGGTGTTGGAATTTCCCGAGTCCATGCAGGCCACCTTCTCCAACCGGGGGTACTACGGCACCTTGAGCCACAATGCCAAGGCGGTCTACCAGTTTTACTTTGGCTGGTACGACGGCAACCCGGCCCATCTCAATCCCCTGCCGCCCGTGGAATCGGCAACCCGCTACGTTGAATTCATGGGGGGTGCCGAGAATGTCCTGGCCAAGGCCCAGGCATCCTTTGACAAGAACGATTACCGCTGGACGGCCGAGGTGTTGAACCACCTGGTATTTGCCGAACCCGACAATAAACAGGGAAAGGAACTGCTGGCAAGGACTTACGACCAACTGGGCTACCAGGCCGAGTCCGGTCCCTGGCGGGACGTGTATCTGACCGGCGCCTATGAACTGCGACACGGCGGCCCTGAAAAAGGTCTGGATATCTCCAAGGCCATGGAACTGCTGGAGCAAACGCCCATTTCCAATTTCCTGGACTCCATGGCCGTACGCCTGAACGGTCCCAAGGCCGACGGCAGGAAAACGCCGTGTTGCACCACAAAATGGCGCCACCGGATGCACAAGCAAACGCCACCCTCAACATTACCCATGGAATGTTTCTACGTATGGTTATGAACACGGCCGGTATCAAGGAGTTTTTATTCTCGGATGACATTACCATAAAGGGCAGTAAAATAGATCTCATCCGTTTTTTTGCCCTGCTGGATCGACCCGCAGGAAAGTTCAATATTGTCACCCCATAATAAAATCGTGTTCCACGCTTTTATGAAACGCGACTGCGTCGCTACAACACGAGAGGTAATGTATTAACGGAGGAGAATAACATGCCCACTCAGCCCACACCCGAACAGTTCCAAACCCTATTTGAAAAAGCGCCCCCCGGTCCTTTGATCATGTTGAACCTGCTAAAGTTCAAAGAAAAGGGGGACGTATGCGTAAGATCAAATGGATTGTGGTTGCTGTAGTTGTTCTTGTTGTAATTGGTGCCGTTGCTGCCCGTCAAGGCATCCATCTGCTTAAAGACGGTGCGCAGGCAT
>JAFDAT010000212.1 GCA_019313725.1 Deltaproteobacteria bacterium | reverse complement strand
CCAGCCACCTCCTTAATGCAGCTTCCTGCTTTTTGGTTCGGGTCTTTAGAATTCCAGCATCCATTGAAAAACAACACGACTCGCAGAATCTGCGTTATGTAAAATTGTGCTCTTTGTGTTTTTCCGCAATAGTGGTCGCCAGCTCATCCAGGGCCTTTAGGTCATCCGCCGAAGGCACCCCCTTGCAAAGGACGGGATTTATGACTTCTACCTTGAGATTGGGGATCATTCCCGCAAGTATTTCTACGGTCTTTCCCCCCCATCCATAGGAGCCGATTATGGAAAGAAATTTTGCTTTGGGACGAAGGGCATTTGCCAGGAATGCACCATAGCACCATAAGCAGCGTAAGGATGAGGACCTGCCAGGATTGTGGGAGTGCCGATGACGATTGTCGCTGCATCAACCAGGGCCATGGCGAGTTTGCCTATGTCGGTTACACCCAGGTTGAACTGTTCGACCCCGACACCTTTTTCCACAAGGGATGAAACTAAATAATCGACCATCTGCTTTGTGCTTGCATGCATTGATACATAAGGCAGGACCACTGTGTTGCGGACAGGGCCGAGGGTCCACTCACGATAAGCGTCGATTATTAACGCCGGGCGTTGAAATATTTGGCCATGGCTGGGGGCTATCATTTCTATATCGTAAGATGCAAGTTTCTCCAGATTTTTACCGATCACTTTCCTGAATGGCATCATGATCTCGGCATAGTAGCGCTTAGCAGCCTCACAGACGCGCCCTTCATCAGTAACGAAGAGATCGGTTGCTGCAATATGGGAACCGAAAAAATCACAACTGAAAAGAATCCTGTCTTCTTCAAGATAGGTCACCATGGTCTCAGGCCAGTGAACCCAGGGGGCATGAATGAATTTCAGGGTCTTGTCACCGAGAGACAGGGTCTCACCATCCTTGACAGTTATGAAAGACTCCTCGGGTATGGGAAGGAGATCCATAAGCAGCCCCTTGGCTTTGGGGGTTGATATCAGCCTGGCCTCGGGGTATTTTTCAAGAATCTGCGGAATTGTTCCGGAGTGATCCTGTTCGGCATGGTGGGAGATGACGTAATCAATTTTAGAGACGCCCTCAAGCTGCGCCAGGAGCTCATCGGCCATTGGGGAATCAACAGAGTCCAGTAAAACAGTCTTCTCGCTGCCTTCAATGAGATAGGCGTTATAGCTGGTGCCGTCCGGCAGGGGGATAAGAGCGTCGAACAGGCGTCTGTCCCAATCCACGGAACCCATCCAGTAAATACGGTCCTTTATTTTTCTGGCTCTCATGTCAGTACCTCCTTTGGTTTTCGATATTTATAGTCTCAAAAGGTGCTTGATTGGTTCCGGGCAATCGGATTACTCCCAGTCCAGCAACCGCTGTTGCCCTTCAAGCTTGCGGATTCGGGTCAGGTCCTGGCTGACCTCCAGTGTACCCCGGTAGTAACCGCTGGCGTCCCGTACGGCAAAGTAGCGAATGTAGATAAATTTGCCGCTCACTTCGATCCAAAATTCAGCCGTGTCCCTGGACCCGGACTTGAACGTGTCCAGGATCTTGTTGACCAGATGGACACTTTTGGGGGGGTGGCAGTTTCGAACCTCCCGGCCGATGATCGCGGGGCTCCTTGGGAAGATCCGTTCCGGTCCTTCGGAGTAGTAAGCCACTCTATCGTTTTCATCAACGAAGGTCAAGTCCACCGGCAGGTGGGTCAACATCAGGTTGATCTGCTCCAGGGTCATTTGTCCCGTATCCAGGCCCAAGGCTCCGGCCACGTCTCTCTGAACCTCTACAGGTTCAGCCTGCGCCTCCTCAAATTTCTCTACGATTTCTTCGGGCCAACCCTTGTCCGGAACCACCCAGGCGAAACCGATGTCGGCCTCACCTTCTTTGACCCTAATCCACTCGTTTTGGGTCAGCATATCCAGACTGGTGGGGAAGAGGATGTGCTCTTCCTTGTAAATCATGTCGCGAATGGTTTGAATTGCTTCTTTCAGAGAGGTCACCGTTGGTACCGCATCGTTGCCTTTAAATGCCTCCCGGGCCTGTTTCAATTGTGCACGGATGTCATCGTGGAGGGACCACATTACCTGCGAAGGCCCGGTAAAATGGTGTACCTCCAGCATCGGAAAAAGCTGGTTTTCCTTGCGTGTGTAATGGGTGTCGATCTCAGATAATCGTTTAATTAGGGTTCCCAGCGCCTGGCTGTGCGCCTTGAAGGCTTCAAGGCTGGGGGGGTGTCCCAGGCGTCCCATGAGCATGCTGGTTTCACTCATGATCTTTTCAGAAGCCCGGTTTTCCTTCATGAAAGTGTGAATCGGGTGCCCGGGGGGCGGCTCGGGCAGGTCCTGTTCCTCCAAAGCCTCCTTGAAGATTTCCACATGAACATCGCAGAGGCGCTTTATTTCTTCGGCCGGCAGCCCTTCGTTCATGAGGGCCTGTTCCATTTTGGCGATTTCTGTGGCCTCCACTCCGTGAACTATCTCTCTGAATTTTTCTTTGAGGGCTTGCATGTCTTTGCCGTCGTGGAGATCCCTGATGATTTCTTTGAGCGCCTCCTGCTTTTCCTCGGATTCTGCCATGGTATCACCCTGAGAGGCGGAAACGGATTCACCGGGAGCCGGGATATTGCCGGTCTGCCTGCCGATCTCGGTGGACAGTCTCGATATCAGCTCCTCGACCTTCAACCCCCCAATGGCCGCGGCTTTTTTTAGGGTGGCTACTTTTCCCATTGTTTTGCGCATCACCGGGTTTTTTAGATTCTTAAACATAGGGGACAGCGTAATCAAAAAATCGAGCAAAAAGGGGTATTGATTCAGTAATTCGTCGATTTTGGTGTTAGTTTTCAGGTCCATGGCGGTACCTCCTTTATTAAGTGTTTGAATACCAAAGGATTGGCACACTCTACTCTGAAAATTTGTGAACTTATTTATGCGCAAACCCTGAGCGCAGGCGAAAGTCAATCGCCACGTTCTTCTCCGGACGCTTTCAACCGGTTCAACATGCTAAGCCAGGCGGACTTGTCGTAGCCTGGGACCTGTCCCTGGTTATGCTGATAAATCGGGAGGTTAATATGCCGGACGTGAAAAAGATATTCATGGGTCGAAATAGCGGTTTTCCAGTATCCGGTTGCCCTGCTTGTTACCGAGCTTCCCCAAAAGATTAGTCCTATCAGCACTACATACACCCAGGGGCGGATCCTGCCGTTCTTTTTTGAAACGGATAGAAATACCGTCGCCTTTTCCGGGCAGGCACTGATACAGTTGAGACAGGCATGGCACTCGTCGGAACGTACGACGGACGTCTGGTGGACCTTGATGTCCACGGGACAGCTGCGGGTACACTTCTGGCAATTGGTGCATGTTTCCGGATTCCGGTATATTTTGAACAGGCTCAGACTGCTCAAAAAACCCAGCAGGGCGCCATAGGGGCAGAGATAGCGACACCAGAAATTTCGAATCAAAATTGAGAGGATAAAGAGGGTGACCAGAACACCGATGGCAAAACGGGATATGTGTTCAAAGAAGTAGAGCATTTTTATGTCGGCCACCATGTTGTACGGGCTGTATATAAAATAATCGAGAGCGGTTCGATCCATTTTTACCATGATGGCCCACAGAAAAAAGGCCAGCAACAGATATTTTACGCTTCGGAGGGGGTAATCCAGCCAGCGTGGCAGCGTGTGCTTTTTTTTGAATGCTATTTCATGAATTCGATTGAGATATTCCGTTAGAAGGCCGAAAGGGCATACCCAGCTGCAGAATCCTCTTTTGAGAAGTACAGCGGTCAGCAAAATCATCAGGAGAATGACCAGCCCCGAGGGGTGGACGCGATTAAATATGCCGGTCGTAAGCCAGTACTTCAGGCTGATCAGGGAACTGATGGGCAGGAAAGCTTCGATACCCGGGGGGCGCTGAATCGAAGGCACGACACCTTTTTCCAGCTGATGAACAAAAACAGTGAACTCAATGCCGATCAGCAGGATCGTCCCCAGGAAAAGGCATTGCGTGATCTTGCGGTATGCCGGTATGCTCAGCCGCTTGAAGAGATTTTGGCGTTGTATTTGATTATCATTCATTTTAATTGTCATACATTACCCGGGTCAGCTACCTATCAGAAAGATACCGTACGTGGCCCTGAGGTCGGGCATCACCCGGACGATGTTTCCTTCTCTGCCGACGGTCTGAGTTTCAATGGCGACCTCTTTCAGTATGCGATAGCCCACTTCACGTGCAAACTTCCTGAAATCCTTGAGCGTGAGCACCCGTATGTTGGGCGTGTCATACCACTGGTAGGGCAGTTGTTTTGTTACCGGTGCATGGCCGGTCATCAGCAGTTGAAGTCTTACGCGCCAGTGGCCGAAGTTGGGGAAACTGACGATTACCTTTTTACCGATGTGCAGCATCGACCGAATCAAGTCATCCGGTGCATACACCTGTTGCAGAGTCTGACTCAATATGACGTAATCAAAGCTGTTGTCCGGGTAGTCTTCGACTTCCTGGTTGATATCGCCCTGGAGGACGGACAGACCTTTTTCAATACATTTAGCAACCCTGCTTTCATTCTTTTCAATGCCGGACCCGATCACCTTTTTATGCTGGATCAGGTATTCCAGCAGGCTGCCTTCACCGCAGCCCAGGTCCAGCACTCTGGCACCCGGTTCTATCCAGGAAGCAATTACATCCAGGTCGAACCGCATCTGTTTACCGGGTAGTTTCATTGAAGACACGATTCAGAAATCCTCCGATAATGCCGCTCAAACGCGGGTTGGGTATTAAAAAGGCGTCGTGACCCCATTCGGCTTCTATTTCTAAAAAACTGACATCGCGCCCGGTTTTCTTAATGGCTTTTACCATCTCCCGGGATTGATAGGTTGGATAGAGCCAGTCTGAGGTAAACGAGATAATCAGGAAGCGTGCCGCTATCTTTGAGAAGGCCTCGACCATGGAACCTTCGCCGTGCTGTTCTGCCAGGTCAAAATAATCACCTGCTTTGGTGATGTACAAAAAGGCGTTGGCGTCGAAACGTTCGACAAAGCGTTTGCCCTGATGGCGCAGGTAGCTCTCCACCTGGAATTCGGGATTGAAATTAAAGGAGAAATCGCTTTTGTCCTGCAGCCGGCGACCGAATTTCAAGCGCATGGACTCGTCCGACAGATAGGTCACATGCCCGATCATGCGGGCAACAGCCAAACCGGTTTCGGGCCTGGGCCCGAAATAGTAGTCACCGTTATTCCAGTTCGGGTCGGACATGATTGCCTGCCGGGCGACCTCGTTGAAAGCGATGGCCAGGGCGGAATGCCGGGTCGTCGTGGCTAGCGGAATGGCAGCAGCAACCATGCCCGGATAGCGAACACACCACTCCAGCACCTGCATGCCGCCCACGGATCCACCGACAGCCGCCAATAGCTGCTTTATACCCAGGGAATCGACCAGTGCCTTCTGCGCCTTGACCATATCGCCGATGGTTACAACCGGGAACTCCAGGCCGTAGGGCATGACGGTTTTGGGGTTGAGGGTGCAGGGGCCGGTGGAGCCCATGCAGCTGCCGATGATATTGGAACAGATGATGAAGTACTTGTCGGTGTCGATCCCTTTTCTCGGGCCGACCATGCTGTCCCACCACCCGGGTTTTTGGTCTTCTTCACTGTGGTAGCCGGCCACGTGGGCATCACCGGAAAGTGCGTGCAGGATCAGCACGGCATTGGTTTTTTTTGAATTCAGTGTACCGTAGGTTTCGTAGGCCAGGGTGATCGGCCCCAGTCGCTCGCCGCACTCCAGCACCATCTCATGAGGAGGTTCGGCAATGGAGTGCAGCTTCTTTTCAACCATACCCACGGAAGCGTCCCGGTTGTCTTTTTGTGTGTATTCACTCATGCCAATCTATTCATAGCATAAACATAATGATTCGGTATTTTTAATTAATTACTTGATATTGAACGAGCTGGAGGCATTCATAGGCAAGGCGTCCAAGGGTGAAGTCGTAGTGTTTTACTTCAAATCCTTGGCAACACAGCATATGAATGCCTCCGGCTCGCCCTTTGGGTGAAATTTGATAAGAAAATGGCATCCATCCTTTATGGACACTGTTTTTAAATTCTTGTCAAATTTTATTCAATAAAAGCCTGTTCCAGGTCCGCAACAATGTCATCGATGTGTTCGATGCCGATGGAGAGCCGTATCAGGTCCGGCGTCAGGCCGCTGGCTTTTTGATCCGCTTCGGACAATTGAGAATGAGACGTGCTGGACGGATGCAGCACCAGGCTCTTGGCATCCCCGACATTGGCCAGGTGTGAAAACAGCTGCAGCTTGTCCACGAATCGATGGCCGGCATCGAAACCTCCTTTTATCCCGAAAACCACCATGCCGCCGAACCCCTTTTTGAGATACTTTCGGGCTGTCGCATGTGCAGGATCATCCTCCAGGCCGGGGTAGCGGACCCAGGCCACATTCGGGTGGTCCTTTAAATACCCGGCGACCTGCATGGCATTCTCTGAATGCCGTTCCATCCGCAGGGGCAGGGTTTCCAACCCCTGCAGGAACAGCCAGGCATTATCAGGGGATATGCAGGCACCCAGATTGCGCAG